>DATFDB010000047.1:0-7033 GCA_035252445.1 Nitrosotalea sp.
AAATACATTTGCAACGCCTATTGCAATAACAACACATGCAGGAAATTCTGGAATCCCAAAGATCTATGCTAATGGAAATAATGTTTATTTGATGTGGGAAGACAATAGTGCAAAAAACTTTGATGTCTTTCTTAGTACAAGTAGTGACTCTGGAAATACGTTTGACGCTCCAGTAAACCTAAGCAATAATGTTGGTGACTCTGGGGCGCCTCAGATGGTTGTAAATGGAAACAGTATCTATGCCACGTGGATGGACTTTACTCCTGGAAACTTTGAGGTAATGTTCTCCCAAAGCACTGATGGAGGACAGACATTTGCAAAACCAATAAACCTAAGCGGAGATTCACAGGACTCGGGATATCCACAACTTGCTGCGGTAGGCAACAATGTTTACGTTACATGGACTAATGCTGTATCAGACAAAAATTATGATATCTTCTTTGCAAAGAGCACCGATGGCGGAAAAACTTTCAGCCAACCATTGAACGTAAGCAATACTGTGGGACCATCTGGTTGGCCACAGATAGCAGTTGACGGTAACGTCTACATAAGCTGGGTGGATCATACTCCGGGATACTATCACGTTTACATTGCAAAAAGCACTGACGATGGAAACAGCTTTGAATCTCCAGTGGATGTAAACAACAACACAAGCGATTCATGGTATAACAAAATGGCAGTGTCACCAAATACTGTGTATTTGACATGGGCCGAAGTCGGTAAAAACAGCAGCAATATCATGTTCTCAAAGAGCACTACATTTGTTCCAGAATTTGGCCCTGTTGCATCTCTAGTTCTAATAATTTCAATAATATCCATCGTGGTCATATCTCAGAGATCTGCACTCAAAACAAAAATCTAGTTTTTCGTCTCAATAAACTCGATTAGACCGCACTTGGTGTTTTTCATGTTCAGGTCTACAAATGCAATTCTCCTTTCGTCAAAGCCCTTTGTTGGTTCAACAAGAACAGTTGCACCCTTGCTTGCCATGGAGTCTACCTCTTTTTGTATATCATCTACCTCAAAGCACAGGTGGTGAATTCCGCCCCCACTTGACGCAAACTCTACAATCGAAGAATCTGGAGAAGAGGGCTCTATCAATTCAAGAAACGGCTCGCCAATTTTTAAAAAACAGACATTTACCTTTCTGCTTCCAACCGGGGTTGGCAAGCTTATGCTTTGGAAATTCATGTATTTTTTCAGGTCGCCAAGCGAATTCTGTATGTTTGGTACGACAACTCCAATGTGATGCAGTTTCATGATCTACTCTGGCTAGGGCAATAAAATAAGATACCGGCTAAAGCACTAAATTTCGAAAACGCGTTATTCCAATATATGGTAGATGAACAATATCGAAAGGGGAAAAAGTACTATTTCTGTGACAAGTGTGGATTTGGATATGGAGAACCACATGTTGCCCAAGAGTGCCAGGATTATTGCAGCAAAAATAACAAATGCTCTGATAAGATAACAAGAAAGGCACTATTTCGCTAGAGCAAACACTGTTTACTTTTATATTGATATCAAAATCAACAAATGGCATGCTGGAAAAGCTAGTCAAAGAATCAAAAGCACTTGAGAGAGCCATATCAGGAGAGGAACTCTCATACGATGACGGACTTGAGCTCATGTCTTATGACAACCTGTACATGCTTGGTGCAGCAGCTGATATTGTAAGGCAAAAGCTAACGGGAAATACAGTGACATTTGCTGCATCCTATTACCTGAATTATACTAATGTCTGCGCCGCAAGCTGCCAGATGTGTGCATTTTACAGGAAGGGAAATGAATCTGATGCCTATACGCTTACTGCTCAAGACATTGAAGCCCGCGTAGGCAAAGCAAAGGAGATGGGTGCAACCGAAGTTCACATTGTAGGCGGATTCCATCCTGAACTTCCACTTGAATACTATGAAGAGATGTTCCGTACAATAAAGAAGAGCCACCCAGAACTGAACATCAAGGCACTGACTGCTGCAGAAATATTCTTTTTATCAAAACTAACAAAAAATTCTGTAAAAGAAGTTCTTTTGCGACTAAAGGCAGCTGGACTTGATACAATGCCTGGCGGAGGCGCGGAACTCTTTCATCCTGATATAAGGAATAAAATAGTTCGTGGCAAGTGTTCTGGGCAAGAATGGCTTGATACTATAGAGCAGGCACACAACTTGGGAATAAAGAGCAATGCGACAATGCTTTTTGGCCACATTGAAAAGCCAGAGCACATCATTGATCACTTGGTAAAATTGCGCGAGGTTCAAAAAAGAACCAAGGGCTTCATAACTTTGATTCCTCTCAAGTTTAGTTTGGAGAACACTGAGCTTGAAAAGACAGGCCAAGTCAAGGCAGAAAGCCCTTCTACATATGATCTTAGGATTACTGCAGTATCACGGCTGATGCTTGCAAACCAACTCAACAACATATCTGTATACTGGGTGGCGCTTGGAAAGAAACTGGCTCAGGTGGCACTAACATATGGAGGAAATGATATGGTTGGCACTGCATTCTCAGAAGAGATTTACCGTGCAGCAGGAAAAGGGACAAACTCCTCAATACTTGAGCTTGCAAATACGATAAAAGAGATTGGAAGAGACGCTGCACAAAGAGATACATTTTTCAATATTTTGAAAAAATTCTAGGTCTGCGCAGGCTTTTGCGTGATGGATTTTCCAGCCTCGCCTTTCTTTCTTCGCCTCAGTCCGATGCTGATAAGAGCTATGAAGAATCCTATTCCTGCAACCATGCCTGAGATGTTTTGCAGGCCAGTGTTTACCACTTCGGCCTGTTCAAACTCGGTTGTTTGATCTTGTGTCATTCCAGATGTACCTGCTGGTGCGTTATTGTTAAAATAAAACCAAGAAGCTCCGCCAATTGCAATCATGGAAACACCAAGAATGAAAATTCGCTTGTCCATGGTACGATTTTGTACAGTCTACTAATTAACCGTTAATTTTGGTTTTTATTTTTATGCAAACTTTAATTCAAATTCAGAAACAAGTCCTTTCTCTACTCCAAACTTGAACAGTGTTCTGATTGCCTGCTCGCCTAACAACCCCATCTCTATTGTAACATCATTGACATACATGCGCACAAACTTTTCAATTAGATCTCTTGGCTGTCCCCTGCTGTACTGCATCGCATAATCAAGTGCGTCGCTTACATGTGCCATTCCGTAAATAATTGACTCACGAAAATACTCGTCAAATTTTTTAATCATGTCAGGACCGAGATTGTCATCTATCACATTTATTCCAAGGGGAACCGGAAGGCCACCCGTGCTGTTGCGCCACCAGTCTCCAACATCAAGTATCTTTGTGAGGTTGCTTTCTGCATATGTTATCTGGGTCTCGTGTATGACAAGCCCTGCACCAACATCTCCTCTTGCAACTGCATCTGGAATATCACTGAACTTCATCTCGACATAATCAAACTTACCAATCATCAGTTGCAGCAGTAGGAAAGCCGATGTCATCTTACCAGGTATTGCTATCTTTGAGCGTCGTAACTGTTCTAAGGAAATGTCTTGCTTTGCAATAACTATGGGGCCATAGCCCTTGCCAAAACTTCCCCCGCTTCTAAGCACAGTATAATTATTAATGTAAGCACAAGCATGTGCCGAGACTGCGGTAACATCAAGCTCGTGGTTGAGCGCTCGCTTGTTGAGCGTTTCAATGTCTTCTACCACTTGTTTGACCTTAAAGTGTGGAGATGTAACCTTGCCTGTTAACATTGCATAAAACATGAAAGCGTCATCCGAGTCAGGAGTATGGCCTACAGTTATTTCCATAAATAGGATTTTTGGCCCTATTATAAATATCACAAGATGGACATTTGGCATAATTGAAAAAGAGATGGCAATGTAACTTGGTTTTAGCAAAAATTTGTACTGCAAACAAAAAACATCCAAGAGAAATATTATTTTTCATCTTGTTTCTGAATTGATTGTATGCTACAAAGAAGAAATGAAAGAAAAATTGTTTCTTTATTGAAGAAAATGAATTGAGAAATGCCAGTTCTTCCATGATCTATTGATTTATTGCATAATTCTTCTAAACGCTTAATAGAGGCTAGAAAAGGATTTAGCTAAAACATGAAATTCAAGGCAACAGAGCAGATTCTCAAAATTATAGGTGATAAGAAACACATCAGAAACTTTGGTGTGATAGCTCACGTAGACCACGGTAAGACTACCATGAGTGACAGCCTTTTGGCATCAAGCGGTATTATCAGTCCTTCTGTGGCAGGCCAAGCTCTTGCACTTGATTCCATGAAACTAGAGCAAGACAGACAGATGACAATCGTCCAGGCAAATGTAACTTTACTTTATGAAAAAGATGATCAAGAATATGTCATTAACATGATTGATACTCCAGGCCACATTGACTTTACAGGACGTGTGACAAGAAGCCTTAGAGCAATCGATGGCGCAGTTGTAGTATCTGACTCCGTAGAAGGAATCATGACACAGACAGAGACAGTAACTCGTCAGGCACTTGAAGAACGTGTAAGGCCTGTACTGTACATCAACAAGATTGACCGTCTCATAAAGGAGCTTAGATTGCCACCTGAAAAGATGCAAGAGTGGCTACTTGAGATAATAAACAACTTTAACAGATTGATAGAGATTTACGCTGAACCTGAATATAGAGACAAGTGGAAGGTAAGCATTCAGGACGGAAGTGTCTCATTTGGTTCTGCAAAAGACAAATGGGGATTCAATTCTGATGTAATGAAGAAAAAAGGAATCTCGTTTAAGGACATTTATGCTGCGTATTCAGAGGGTGGTGACGTCAAGGCACTTGCAGAAAAAGCACCGCTGTATGATGCAGTACTTGGAATGGTAGTAAAGCACCATCCGCCGCCGGATGTTGCACAAAAGTACAGAATTCCAAAGATCTGGAAAGGTGACTTAGAGTCTGATCTTGGAAAAGCATTGCTCAACTGCGATGACAATGGTCCTGCAGTAATGATGATTGTAAACATGACAGTTGACCCTGCAGCAGGCCCTGTAGCAATAGGTAGATTATTTTCTGGAAAAATAAAAGACGGTGATAGAGTCCATATCATTGATACAAAGCGCGAAGGCAGAATACAATCTGTCAACTTTTTCATGGGAAACCAGAGGGAGATGGTGGGTGAGCTTGCAGCAGGAAACATCCCAGCACTCTTGGGGCTGGAACATGCAAGAGCTGGGCAGACGTTATCTACAGTATCCGGAGTTCCAACATTTGAAGGAATTCAATATGTATCCGAGCCTGTCGTGCAAATTGCAGTAGAGCCAAAGCATCCAAAAGACTTGCCAAAACTTGTAGAGGCGTTAAACAGAATTACAATTGAAGACCCCAACTTGCAGGTAAAGATTAACGAAGAAAGCGGAGAGACAGTTATTGCTGGAATGGGTGTGCTTCACCTTGAGATTGCAACTGCACTAATCGCAGATGCCAAGGTAGATATTGTTACTTCACAGCCATTGATCAACTACAGGGAAACAATACGCGGAGCAGCAGGACCTATCATGGCAAAATCTCCAAACAGGCACAACAAGATATTCATGAAAGTAGAACCGCTTGACGAAAAAGTTGCTGAGATGATAAGAAACGGAACACTAAACGAGTACAAGGACAAAAAAGAGGTCCAAAAGATACTCAAAGAAGCTGGCTGGGACGGTGATGACGCAAAACGTGTCATGAGGTTTGATACTAGAGGAAACGTAATGGTTGACGGCACAAAAGGTGTGCAGTTTGTCCAAGAATCAACTGATTCTATATTATCAGGATTTGATGATACTATGAAAGAAGGTCCTCTGACACGAGAACAGGTGAGGGGATGCAAGTTTACATTTACTCACTTTGTACCTCACGAGGACCCAGCACACAGAGGCCTGTCACAACTAGGCCCTGCATCAAGACGTGCATGCATGGGTGCAATGCTTCTTGCCCAGCCTGTACTGCTAGAGCCAACACTTGGAATTGAGGTTAGGATTCCGCAGGAATTGATTGGTAACGTGGCAGGTGTAATCTCTGGAAAGCGTGGCAAGGTGCTCAACATGGAACAAAAAGGTGTAGTAAATATCGTAACAGGTGAGATTCCGGCATCTGAGACATTTGACTTGTCAGAGGTAATGCGTGGACAGACTGCAGGAAAGGCAATGTGGAATACGCACTTTAAGGCATGGACTCCAGTTCCAAACTCTATTCTAGGAACTATAGTGGCCGATCTGAGAAAGAGAAAAGGACTTTCACCAGAGCCACCGACTGCAGACGAGTTTGTCGATAAAGAGTAAAAATAGAATCCCCCTCTTTTACGCATGAAAAATCCGACATTCTCGTAATAACGGAAAGTATGATTTGTTGGAAAGAGTTTAAGATCATAATCTAAGTAATGACTTCATGACGCTAAAAGGCGGAACAAATCACTACAACATAAAATTCCTCAAAGGTTATGGATTCTCAATAAACGTAAAAGATTCCAAAATCATCCTCAAAAATACATCAGACCCATTCAAAGAGCCTGAGATCGAAGAATTATACGTCAATAACATGCCTTATGAGAAGATTGTTCTCCCTAGCACTGGTCTGGAAATTTAAATAACACTTAGTATTTGAATTTCGCCTCCCAGTTATTTGTACCGTCTTTCAATAGATCAAACAAAGGAAAAGTTGGACAATATTTATCTCCTGGACCAAATTCATCACGGCCAACACGGATTATTTTGTCGCCATCTTTGTAGAATACTGAAACTCCAGGTTGTGGCATTCCATCTTTTTCAAACCCCATGTCTTTTGTAAAAGATGTTCCTTTAGTTGAAACCATCTGAAACTTCCATCTTCGCGAGTCTGCAAATTCCTTCTGGATTGCGGGCTCGTCAGGTGATGAGACTACAAACGTAGCGCGATCCTCTAGGTGAGGCAACAGACCGTTAAAGCCATCTGCCCACATTGTACAGTAAGGACAGGTTTTGCCCATGTTGTGGACAATAATTAGATCTTTCTTTTTGCCAAATAATTTAGAGAGATTGACTTTTCGATTTTCA
>DATFDB010000048.1:0-4417 GCA_035252445.1 Nitrosotalea sp.
CCTTACTCGGAGTTACCTCTCAATTTGTTGACGAGTGGAACAAATTCATAGATTCTAAATTGAATCAAAATGTGATAGTTGTTCAGGCACTATTGATTGCAGATATTGTAGTATTTTTACTTGTGATGCTCTCTATTAGAAAATCTCTAAGCCCACTACAAATGTTGACTAATGCAATTGTCCGTATAAAAGAGGGAATATACAGTGAACGTATAGAATATAATTCCAATGATGAAATGGGTGAACTTGCAAATACTATAAACTCCATGGCAAGCACAATTCAGAAGAAAGAAGAAGAAACTAAAAAAATCGAAATTGCAAAAGACGAGTTTCTTGCCATGATAACCCATGAACTAAAAACCCCATTGGTCCCAATACAGGGATATTCTGATATACTGTTGGGCGAACATTTGGGCCAACTAAATAAAAGTCAAAAAGAAAGACTGGAGATCATCCGATCAAGTTCTTTGTCTCTTTTACAATTGATATCTGATTTACTCGATGCTCAAAAGCTCGAACTGGGCCAGCTTAGAATAAAAAAATTAAATCATAATCTGAAGAAAACAGTGGAAACCACTATAAACGCCATGCAACCACAAGCTATATCTGACAAAATACAGCTAGTGCAAAACTTAGATCGAGATATTTATTCTAATTATGACGAGGAGAGAATAATTCAGGTACTTACAAACCTAGTTAAAAATAGCCTAAAGGCAACGCCGACAAAAACAGGAAAGATTGAAGTGTTGGTTAAAGAAAACCAAGATGAAATAATTGTATCTGTACAAGATAATGGAAAAGGAATTCCAATCGATGCAAGAGATAAGATATTCAAGAAATTTTATCAAGTGGATACTTCTTCTACACGTGAATCAGGTGGAAGCGGATTGGGATTGTCGATATGTAAGGGAATCGTCGAAGCTCATGGGGGGAGAATTTGGGTGGAAAGTGAAATGAACAAGGGATCTATATTTTCATTTACTCTTCCAAAAAGCGAGATTTCGAAAACCCCTGTATAAGACAAAAATAGTTGCAGATCGAAACATCAATTATGATATTGCAAGATTTTGCAGACCGATTGGTACAATTTGTACTTGAAAAGGGGGCACAATACTGCGATATTAGGGCAGAAAACATTGAAAGCAATGGGTTTTTGCTTGAAAATGGACAGATTGAGCATATTACATCAAAGGTAGACAATGGATTGGGTGTCCGTATGCTTGTAGATGGGGCTTGGGGGTTTTATTCAGTCTCAAATCCTGATTCCTTTGACGAATTGAAAAACGGTGCAATTGATGCAGTAAAAAGTGCGTCATACTACGCACAAATAAAGAAACATAAAGTAAAACTTGCACAAACACAGGCTTATGTTGATACCGTAAATCACTCTTCTACAAAAACTCCTACAACTGATGAAATGATAAAACTGGCACTAGATTGTGACAAGACGATCAGAAAAAGGAAACGAATCCATAAATCTGCAATACATATGCATCATGATGAATTTCAAAAATATTTTGTAAACAGCGAGGGCACAAGAATATGTCAGAATTATGATGACACTATAATCAACATGACAGTTACTGCTAATGAGTCTGGATTGTCCGAGACTGTAAATACCACCGAGGGTGGACGAGGAGATTTGCAATCTACCGTGAATGAAAGTAAAATATTGGAAAGATCTGAATTTATTTCTGAGAAGGCAGACAAGCTAATTGATGCAAAGCCTGCGAAGGAAGATAATGCAGTTGTTGTCATGAATCCGGATTTTGTTGCACTACTGTCCCACGAAATTCTAGGTCATCCTTCTGAAGCCGATAGGGTGCTTGGAAAAGAGATGGCATGGGCAGGAGGATCTTGGTGGGCTGGAAAACTTGGAACAAAAATCGGTTCCTCCGAGCTTGACGTAATCGACGATCCTACTATACCATACAGTCTTGGATGGTACAAATATGATGATGAAGGTGTACTTGCATCACGAAAATCCCTTGTTAAGGAAGGAATGCTTGTTGGACATATGCAGAGCAGAGAAACCGCATCTCTCTTTGATACAGTACCTAACTCTGCAATGCGAGCCACAGGACATTCATTTATGCCTCTGATCAGGATGGCATGCACTTGTATTGGTCCAGGTAACTGGGATCCTGGAGAGATGATAAAAGAAGTAAAATCTGGTTATTTGATTTGTGACATGAAGGTGCCATCGATAGACATGATGAGATACAACTGGAGTATCTCATGTCAATATGCCCAAAAAATTGAAAATGGTGAATTGACAGAATTACTACGAGATGTGATTGTAATGGGAAATGCACCTGATTTCTTTAATTCAATTGATGCACGAGGAAACGATTTCACTATTAGACCAATAACAAACTGTGGCAAAGGAGATCCAATGCAAATAATGAGAATGGGAAACGGGGGGCCACATATTCGTGGAATCGCTACCGTGAAGAGCGTAGGTAACTAAAATGGAACCTGAACTTGATACCATTAGAAAAAATGTTATCTCATGTACACGCTGTGAACTTTCTAAAACGAGAACAAACGCAGTCCCTGGTATTGGAAGCACTGAAACAGGGATTGTTTTCATAGGTGAGGCACCCGGACGCAATGAGGATCTGCAAGGAACTCCATTTGTAGGCACTGCTGGAAAAATTCTGTCAGAAGCATTAGAATGTGCTGGATTTGTACGTCAAGATATCTACATAACAAATGTAGTAAAATGTAGACCGCCAAATAATAGGAGACCAAATAAACAAGAGATAGAATCTTGTGCGACCTATTTGCAAAAAGAACTTGAGACCATACAGCCTAAAATCATATGTGTTCTTGGTAATACGGCCTTTGGTTCATTGTTAGGCGGAAAGGAAATAACAAAGAACAGGGGTAAGGTAATGAGAAAACATGGACATCTTTATTTTATTACATTACACCCTGCAGCAATAATATACAATCAGGAATTGCGCCAAATTTTAAAGGAAGACTTGAAGACTTTGCACGGTATTCTTGATAAGATAAAAAAGGGAATTGATATAGAAATCAATGAATGAAGATAGTACCTCGTTCATTTTATCGTAATGATACAGTGTCTGTGGCCAAAGACCTCTTAGGAAAAAAACTAGTTCGGCAAATCAACGGAAAAATAGTCTCTGGAATCATTTCGGAAACAGAGGCCTATGGATACAGAGATGACTCGGCAAGCCATTCATTTAGAGGAAAAACTGAAAGAAATAAGGCAATGTTTGAAGATGTAGGCAAAGCCTATGTCTATTTTACATATGGAATGCATTACTGTGTAAACGCTGTGGCAAAAGATGAAGAATCTGAAGCTGGTGCAGTATTGATTCGCGCACTTATCCCAAATAGTGGAATTGACTTTATGATAAAACAGCGTAAAACCGATATGATCGCAAATCTAACAAGCGGTCCTGCAAAATTGACACAAGCCCTCAAAATAACAAAAGATCAGTATGGTGAAGATCTGACAAAGATTTCAAAGTTGTACATTGTGGATGAAATGGATGTAAAAAAATCCATGATTGAGTCAAGACCTAGAATTGGAATCAAAAAGGCAACAAATAACCTGTGGAATTTCCGTATAAAACAAGAGTATCTTGTAGCTTATTGAGATGATGTTGCAGGCCTTGCTTCAAGTGTAACAGTAAGATCAAGTGATTTACCTAACCTATTTACAGTTAATGTGATTTTGTCTCCTACTGATTTCTCATCATCTAAATAAGCTATAACATCATCAATTGTCTTTACTTGGTGACCATCTATTGCAGTTATGATGTCTCCACCATGTGGAATTTTATTGCTATCTAGAGTGGCAGCTATGATTCCTGCCTTGTTAGCAGGACCTCCATTGACGACTTCTTCCACCATGACACCTTTAAAGTTGCGGGGCAAGTTGTTAGCCAATGAAACATCAGGATCCATTGTTCTTCCGGCTATCCCAAGATAGGGATGCTGATATGTTCCATTTTTAATTAAAACTGGCACTATTCTTTTTATGGTGTCTGATGGGATCGCAAAACCAATACCTGAAAAATCGCCAGTATTTGTCTTTATTGCTGAATTCATACCGACCACCTGTCCCTGTAAGTTTAGTAATGGACCTCCTGAGTTTCCTGGATTTATAGCGGCATCTACTTGAATTATGTCAGGTATGGAATATACTGTGTTTTCATTGGGTAGTAAACGTCCTACTGCACTAACTATTCCGGTAGTCATTGTATCACTAAGTCCAAATGGGTTTCCGATTGCAATAACTTGTTGACCAACTTGAAGATCAGATGAATTTCCTAATGTAAGTGGAACTAAACTTTCATCTGAAAAGTCATCAATAATTTGTATTACTGCAATGTCATTATCAGGATCAGTCCCCACAACTTTTGCGGTATATGTATTCCCA
>DATFDB010000049.1:0-4118 GCA_035252445.1 Nitrosotalea sp.
AATTACCGTTACACCTAGATATTCAGTAAAGATGCTAGAGAAGGCTCTAAGGCTTTACACGCCTTCGCTTGCAGAAAAGCCACTGGCAGAATTTTTGGCAGACAAGTGCGATGATCTTGGATTTGAAAACATACACATCGACGAGGTTGGAAACCTTATTGCAACAAAAGGTTCTGGCTCTCCAAAGATTTTGCTTTGCGGCCACATGGATACTGTACCAGGAAAGATAAAAGTAAGAAACGAAAACGGCTACATCTATGGCAGAGGAGCTTCTGACGCAAAGGCTCCACTGATGGCAATGCTTCTTGCAGCTGCATCATTTCAAAACAATAACGGCACAGTTGTTTTTGCAGCCGTTGTAGATGAAGAAGGAAACGCAACCGGAATCAAAAGTCTTGTCAAGCAAAAACTTGACATTGATTATGCTATCTTTGGCGAGCCTAGCAGCATACGAAACATCACAATAGCATACAAGGGAAGAATTGCAATAAACCTCAAAGTAAATGTCGGAGACAGTGCGCATGCCAGCGCCCCGTGGCTTGCAAAAAATGCAATCGAGGAATCATATGTATTTACAAAAGCAATCAAGGATTCACTTGAGGGAAACCAAGAAGGCAAACCAAAAAGCATGATGCTAACAGTAGCTCTCACTGAGATAAAGGGAGGAACAAGCCACAACGTCACAGCAGTAGAATGCGATGCAATAATGGACATTAGGATTCCAGTAGACATGAACTGCAAGATGGTTGGAGAAAAAATTGCAACCATAGTGCAAGATGTAGCCAAGAAGCAAGGAGTGAACGCATTTTATTCTGTACTAGATGAGACAGAACCGTTTGAGGCGCCGCACAATTCCCCCCTAGTCAGGGCCCTAACACTAGGAGTCTTGGATGTGGAAAAGGCAAGGCCGCAGCTTATCAGAAAGACAGGAACAGGAGACATGAACATAATTGGAAACTCACTTAACATTCCAGTTGTTACATATGGCCCAGGAGACCCCCATGCATCCCATACAATTGACGAGCATGTATCAACAGACGAGTATCTAAGAAGTATCGAGGTATTCAAAAAAATGCTGCAGCATCTCAAAAGACTGCACGATGATCACAAAAACTCAAAGCCATAAAACGAACATCAAAATATACAGCAAGCAAAACTTGGACCATGTTGTGGTTTATCGGTCTTGGCATATCCGGAGTAGACGGCATGAGCCCAGGCACATTGAAGATTTTAAAAAAAGCAAGTCTTGTTTTCTTTGAAAACTTTACAAGCCCAATACCAAAAAGCGACGAGGCCAAGATAAAAAAACTAGCCAAAAACAGGTTCAGAATAGCCCCCAGATGGCTTGTCGAGGACGGCAAGACAATTCTTGCAGAGGCCAAAAAAAAGACAGTTGTCTTGTTGGCATATGGAGACCCATACATTGCAACTACCCACATCGAGTTGCGAACAAGGGCCGAGCTTGAAAAAATTAAGACACAGACAGTGCATGCCGCATCTGCAATCCCTTCTCTTGTAGGCGAGTGCGGATTGCAGTATTACAAGATTGGAAAACCTGTGACAATAATGAGAGAGCAGCAGTCATGGAGTACTGTTTACTATACAATTTATGAAAATCTTGTAAGGGGCGCACACAGCATACTGATACTTGAATACAACAGCGATGCCAAGTTTTTCCTTGACCCAAAGGATGCAATCTCAAGCCTCTTGACTGCAGAAAAAGGGGAGAGAAGAAATGTAATTGATGAATCAATGTTTGGAATTGTAGCTTCAAGAATTGGTTCTAAAAAACAGGGTATCGTTGCAGGAAAGATATCAAGTCTTGCAAAGCATGATTTTGGCAAGCCTCCTCACACTGTAATTATACCTGGCAGGATGCATTTTACGGAAATTGACGCGCTGAAGATATTTGCAAAGTGTCTTGACGAGCCTTTTGACAATTCAAAGATTCAAAAAATTTCTGACCAGATGCTTTTCAAATACATTCCAAAGGCACGAAAGGCACTAGATGAAGTCATCAAAATTTTCAAAGACGACAAGGACATGGCAACAGTAATAGAAAATGCCCAGCTCTACATAGACGACGCTGAAAAATTTCAAGGCGAGGGAAAAGAAGAGCTTGCCATACTAAGCATAGGATACGCAGAAGGCCTAATTGACGCGCTTAGGCTCTCCAAGGGGATAGACCCATGGACATAGCTTAATCAAGTGGTAATGCTTGAGCTTCGGTGATACGTTTGGATTCATTTGACAAGGAGCTAATCTCAGCATGTTATGTCGGTTCGCTTTCAGGGGAAAACCCAGTAGATATCATAAGAAAAAAGTTGTCAGTAAGCCCCGAATACATCACATCCAGACTAGACACTCTTGCTGCAAATGGATTTATTGAAAAAAACAAGACGTTGACCGAGCTTGGAAGAGGCGCGATTAGAATTGTGCTTGCAGGCGGAGTCTTTGACATTATACATCCAGGGCACATACATACACTAAGGGGAGCCAAGGCGCTAGGCAACGTGCTTGTAGTTGTGGTTGCAACCGATGCCACTGCACAAAAGATGAAAAAGCGCATACCGCTTCACAACATGGATCTTAGGCGAGACCTGGTAAACTCGCTATCAATGGTTGACCACGCGATGGTAGGCCACGAAGGAGACATTTTCAAGACAGTTGCGCGAGTTAGGCCAAACATAATTGCCTTGGGATACGACCAGGTGCACCAAGAAAAATTCATCATAGACGGGTGCAAAACTATTGGAGTTGAGGTATCAATTGCAAGGCTCCAGTCACCAATACCTGACATCAAGAGCTCAAAGATAGAGAGCGATTACGGCAAGTCAATCTACGGTCTTTGACTTTACGTTTACGCGTATTGTTATCTGAGAGCCCGTTGAAAGTTTTGTCGACTTTTTGATGTTCTCTTTTGATATCAATTCTATTACAGAATCGTCATGGTGTGTTCGTTCAAGCAATATCAATGCAGCATCCACGCTGTTGTTTATCCTTGCAGGATAGCACTTTACCCATCCGTATGTGCGCTTGCCGTCTGAGAATCCATTTACAAGTATTGCAGGATGTGCATCAAGCAGCCGCTTTGCCTCTATGAATTCCTTGTCCTTGAGTTTTACATTGAGTGTTCCAGGAAATGGAATGTATCCAAGTTTTGTCTTGAATTGTTTTGTGTATCCTTTCATTGACATGTAGTATGCGCCTTCACCCATTCCGGAAATTATGACTCCCTTGAACTCGATGTATGACGGTGACGTGTCAAGGCTTGATTTTAGTATCGAGAAAATTTTCAGCATCTCGGCATGCCCCTTTGTTGTTATCCTTACAGAAACTTTTGGTCCAGAGCGCAGCCTTTCTATGTATCCGTCAGACTCGAGTTCAACTAGATGTTTTGATGCTGCTTGCTGAGATTTGTGTATGCTTTTTCCAAGAGACGAGGTTGTTATTGGAATGAAATTGTGTCTTGCCCCTTTGGAGAAAAGTTCTGCAAGTGTTAGTATGTGTTGTAGTTTCAGTTCGGGCATTTGGTTTTATGCAACGCCAAGCTCTGTAAATGTTTTCAGGATCATGCCGTCAGATGATTTTAGGTTGGCTGTCCTGTGTCCTATGACATATTCTATTCCTGCTTGCTTGGCTGAATCAATCAGTCTCTGCGTTATGATGCCATCAAGCACAAGATACTTTATTCCAGAGCCAGGCGAGAGCTTTGAGACTACCTCGCTTACAGGCACCTTGAATACGCTGTTGAGTCCCTCGTCTAGTGCTATTGCCTCCAGTGACTCGTTTAGGTCTGGAAATACTTTTTTTGCAACATCTGCAATTGGTCCATCTTTTGGATCCTGCAGTCTTGGTTTGGAAGTTTCCTTTTTCATCTCTTCTGCAGTATCCTTTAGAATGTCGGCAATTTGTTGAGGAGTGAGCTCTTCCACTTCAACGCCTTCTGGTGCTCGGTGTACCACGTCAACGTTTACAAGTGATTTTAATTCTTTTAGTATAAAGCCCCCTGCCCTGTCGCCGTCTAAAAATGCCACAACTTTTTGTTTTGATTCGCACAACGACTTGATTGATTCGTCAATTCTTGCTCCCTCTATTGCAAGTGCATTGTCAAATCC
>DATFDB010000050.1:0-2257 GCA_035252445.1 Nitrosotalea sp.
CATGGGCATTTTCAGGCCTGAAGTCACAAGACCTCTTGGCATAAAAAATCCAGTCCTTGCATGGGGTGGAGGAATTGAAAGAATAGCGATGCTAAGATATGGCCTTGATGATGTTCGTGAACTATACAATAACAAATTCAGTTGGTTGAGGAGTGTACCAAAATGCCAGTAGTTACACTATACTTTAACAGAATTTCAAAGATGCTTGGGCGCAAGGTCTCAAAAGAAAAGATCACTTCTACTTTACCGTTTTTGGGGCTAGATATTGAAGAAGAGACATCAGATCACATTAACGTGGAATACAGTCCTAACAGACCAGACTTTTCAACAGATTATGGAGTAGTAACAAGCCTGCAAGGTTTATTGGAGATAAAACTTGGAATGCCTTTGCTTAAAATCAAAAAGGGAAAAAATACTATAAAGGCCGATTCATCTGTTGGAAAAATTCGTCCTTTTGTTGTTGCAATTGAGGCCCATGACGGAAATCTAGATGATGAAACAATTAGGCAGATAATAACAATGCAGGAAGATCTGCATAACGGAATTGGCAGAAGACGAAAAAAAGTATCTATAGGCATACATGACTTGAGCAAGATAAAATTTCCACTCGTATACAAAGCAGTAGAGAGAAACCATAGGTTTGTACCATTGAACTCCCAAGATGCCATGGCTATATCTGAAATACTTGAAAAGACGGAAACTGGACTAGCATACAGGCACCTGCTTGAATCAAGCAAAGTTCCAATAATAATGGATTCTGCAGGAAACACAATATCTTTTCCGCCAATAATTAATTCAAAACTTACCGAGGTTACATCCAAAAGCAAAAACCTCTTGGTTGAAGTCACTGCCAATGACAAAAATGCAGCAGAGGATGCGCTTGCTGTAGTTGCATATGCATTGCAAAATGCAGGATTCACACTGTACTCTGTTCGCATTCTAGGCCCTCGCAACTCTACTCCAAAATTAGAATCTAGAAAAATGCTGCTTGATCCAGTCTTGGTCAATAGTATGCTTGGACTAGACCTGACCTCATCAATAATGGTAAAATCATTAAGAAAAAACAGGCTTGATGCCAAGGTTAAAGGAAGGCAAATTCTTTGCCTGATACCAAGATACAGGACTGACATATTCGGACCAATTGATCTGGTAGAGGAAGTTGCACTGGGATATGGAATTGAAAATCTGGAATATACGATACCTCAAGCAAAATCTGCTGGACAAAAAAACAAGACAACTGTAGCGTTAGAAGCCGTCAGGGATACTATGATTGGGCTTGGCTACTTGGAAGTGATGAATTTTGGATTGGTAGGAAAGCAGACACTGTATGACATGACAAAAAGAGACTCGTCTGACATAATATCCGTGGCAGACTCGAAGAGCCAAGAACACCATATATTGCGTGACATGATTCTTCCAGGACTGCTTGATACTCTATCACGAAATATACACGAATCGTACCCTCAGAAAATTTTCGAGACAGGTACTGTATTTCACAGGGGAAATCCAATCAATGAGGAGATCCATCTTGCATGTATTGGTGCACACAATGAAGTAAGCTATACGGAGATAAAATCTATCTTGCAGTCTTTTCTAAAATCTGGATTTGATATTACATGCACTACAAAAAATTCCCAAAATCCATTATTTGTAGAAGGAAGAACTGCTAACATACTTGTTAATGACAAGATAGTTGGGGTAATAGGAGAACTGTCTCCTCAAGTATTAGATAATTTTAAGATGAGAGTGCCTGCAGCTGGTTTTGAAATAAAACTCACTGACATAATTTTCAAGTGAAAATTGATCTGCAACTAGTATTTCATTGAAAAAATCTGAATTCAACATGCTTAATAGCAATGTGAAATGTCAATAATCATGGCAAAAGCCAAAACAAAATCAAAATCGAAGGCAAAAAAATCCAAGAAATAAGAATCGTGACCTGTGAAAGGTCTTTCCTCTTTCTTCAAATTTTCAATTAATGTAATTAATGCAGTAATTCATTTTTCATGATTTTTTACTAGACTCAAACCTTTGGCATCTGAACTCGTACCTGTACAAATTGAAGCGCCAGATATCACTTTTCATTCTTAAACTCATTATACACAACGTTGGAGAGCTCACTGGATTAATATTTGACTAGCAGGTAATTTACTACGCCCCAAAAGGCACGCAGACGGACTATGAAGATAAAATATGATTTTTGGTCCACCCAGCCGTGCGACATGGGCACCCCGGTATGAGAACAAGATGAGGGTTT
>DATFDB010000051.1:0-10771 GCA_035252445.1 Nitrosotalea sp.
ATTATTTTCTGCCTTTATAGTACCACCATGAGCTTCAATAATGCCCTTGCAAATGTAGAGGCCCAATCCGGTTCCTTTATCTGATTTTGTGGTAAATTTTGAAAACAAGATATGCATTATTTGTGGATCTATGCCTTTTCCATGATCTATCACATCAACTTTTACATTGCTTCCAATGTGTTTGGATGAGACAATGATCTCACCAATATCTGTAAATTTTATTGCATTGTGCAACAAATTGGAAATGACCTGAGCAAGTCTATCTCTATCTGCATTGATTAAGAGTTTCTTACTATCTGATTTTTGAAGAATCTTTACGTTCTTATTCTCTGTAAGGATGGATTCATCTCTTACTATGGTTGAGATCACTTCGTTTAAATCAAAAATTTCTTTTTTTAGAGTAAGTGACTTGCTTTCTAGTCTTGTCACACTCAGTATGTTTTCAGTTAAACGCTGAAGTCTTTTTGCATTTCTTATTATGATCTTAATTTGTGGATTGTTACTTCCGACCTCTTCTTCTAAAAGCTCTACGTTTAGTAATATGGGCATAATGGGGGTACGCAATTCGTGAGCCGCTATGTTGATGAATTCTGTTTGCATTATGAGCTGTTTCTGAACCGACTTGAAAAACTCAGACGTGATGATTTTAACTGATTCTGATTTCAATGAGCTTGATATTATGGGATCTCGAATTGCTTTTTTGATCATCTCGTCTTCCATTTGCGTATCTCGCAAAATCTGGATGAAGTTTTCCAGTGCTTCAAGACCTCTGTTCACCCTTATGTTGGCCTCTCTAAATACAGTATCCTGACTCAACCTTTCTTTTATCATTGAATGTTTCAATTGTATGTCAAGAGTGGTTTGGTTCAGTTTTTCTCGTACCTGTTCTATTTTTTCTGCTCTTTGTCTAATCATCTCTTCACGTGCGACAAACGCATCATTCTTTACCTTTTCCACCTGCTCCTTTATGTAATTCTGGATTCTTTTTACCTGTATGGCATGTAATACTGCCCTATCTGTCTCCTCTGCCATCACAGTCATGTTCTTCCTCCCAGACCCTTTAGAATTTCTGCTTGCATGTTGTTGTAATCTTCCTCGCTAATTGTTCCTTTTTCATACTCGAGTCTGAGTTTGAGCAGCCTAGATTTTAGCCACTTTATCTGTTCTTTTGTTTGCTGTTCCGCTGCAAGTCTGTTACACTCATTTAAGATTGATTGAAAGGTCAGTTTCAAAATGAGAGACGTTATGATCATTTCCTTCCTCAACAAAATGAATACGGGGCCCATGGACCGCTGAGGTGAAACAACAGGCCTTCTTTGTATTTGTCTTTGAGCGTATCTAGTTTTTTATGGAATTTAGTGACGCTGTTCCTGTCTATCAAATATGCTGCATTTAGAACAATTTGATCAAAATCGGATCGCAAAAGGCAATTTTGTTGTACAGTTTTTGCGAGTTCATCATGTATGTCTTTGCTTATCTGTTCGATTCTCCTATGAGTTTCATTTCTTATGGCCTCATCCATCTTCATTTTGAGAAAATACCCCGTCCCATCACCTGATGACTGGATCTCTTTTTTTATCTTCTTTATTTCAGGCTTGTTTTGTGAAACTGCAGAAAATTTCTTAAAAGAATCTTCATCTATGATTATTTTTAATCCAAACTCATCCATGCCTCTTAGTCTTATTATTTTAGATTTTAGATCCTTGTATGATTTTATCAACATCTGTTTTACACCTTCATCTGACTTGAACATTATGCCGAACCTGGCTGGAAGAGTAGTACCTTGTATTCTTGATGCTTCAATTATTTTTTGATGAGCTGTTATGCTTTCTGCATCTGGATGTATTTCCTTGAAAGGCACATTGCTAACTACCGCGCTCACATCTTTGTAGATGACAGTATAAGCGGGTTTTCCAAGCAATCCCAAGTCATTAAAACAACATTTCTGACCGTCTTCAACAATGCAATATAGGTATTTTCCATTATTCATCTTCTTTATTCACACTTTTTTTGTTTGGCATTGCAGCAAGTGTTGCAAGGAGATCTAGGGCTATGAGATCTACATCTGCAACAGACACTGTAATTCTTCCACCTATGACTGCGCCTTTTTCTAATAGCCTATCAATCACATCTACAAGTGAAGTTCTTGCAAGTTGGTGATCTGTAGATTTGAGCATGCCTTTTAATGCTCCGTCGAGTTCATTTGCCTGCAGACCGAATTCTTCCGCTATGTAGCCCATTTTTTCTTTTATTTGCATGAACGCAATTCCTAATCTCTCTATCTCTTCTTTTGATAGGCTATCTGATTGAATTCTTCTCTGAGCCTGCCTCTCTAAAATTTGTCTTAACAATTCTACTATAATAAGGACCAGTTTTGCTAATCCTTTTTGTAGCTTTTCTCCATCTAGGTTAATCTGTTGCACGGGGAGTTCTTTTTTAGGTTGTATGTCTGAAACTAACACTGGGACTACCTCTTTGCACTTTTCACATGAACTTTCTTGGGTTCTAGTTTTTGCATCTTTTCCCAAGGAAGCTTTATTCCATATCTCTTGGCCGTCTCTAAAGAAGCTATTACAAGATTAATCTTCAAAGAAAGTAGATCTACTCCAACTATTGAAACAGTAATGTCTCCAGTTATTACAACACCCTTGTCCAAAATCCTATCTATGAGATCTACTATGGTTAGCTGTTGCTGTGTTAATTGTCTAGATGACATTTTCTGTTGGCCCCTCTCGTTTCATTTTACAATATCCGCAAATGCCGCTGTCTTTGAACCAATGTCTTTCACAGAAACCTTCTAGGTATTCCTCACCTACTGTCTTTAAGAGGTGTGACATTACAATATCAAGAGGAGTTCCGCGTTGACACTCTGGACATCTCGTAAAGACCCATCCCGCACTCATTGCTTTTTTAAGACCAATGTCAGTGAACTTGCCGCAAACTAAACACACTGCCAACTCAAATCAATTCTCTTCTTTTATTTTGGCGGTAGTCCAGGTGGAGCAGCCAGACCTAATGCAGACGCATACCTAAGGAAAGTATCAATTCCAGATACAACTATTCTTGCTCTTATTACAAGAATCTCAATGCCTACTAGCGACACTGACAGGTTTGCATCAATAACCAAGCCTTTGTCCAAAACTCTGTCCACTAAATCATAAATGTTCAACATGGGTCTGTACATTTGTTGCTGTGACATTTTCTAGACTTCTCATCTAGGAAACTCTTAGTTATAAAGTTCTATGGTAAATTGTTCTAGAGGATTATTCTATACGTGGATAAATTAGAATTACACGCTTCGCTTTTAATATTTAAAGATACTTAATATGATAAGTGCATGATAAAAAATTGTTTTTGTGATAATCTGATAGATTTTGAATCTGATGTAACTCTAATTTTTCTCTAATTCGGAATTTATGTGAGTTACTAAATCGTTGATTGTTATTGGTTTTCGTATAAAGCACTTGACTTCTAAACTGGGAAACATTTTTCTAAATTCGTCATAATACACTTCAAACGCAGTAAAAAAACAGATCTTTACATCGCTACTTTTCTTTTTAATCTCACGATACAACTCAAAGCCGTTCATTTTTGGCATTCTTATATCGATAAGCAAAAGGTCGTAAACATTGGGTTTAAAGTCCGAAAGCGCTTTCATTGGTTCATTGTATATGCTAACCGAAAACCCCTTTTTTTCTAATCCTGTTTTTATAGATATGGTAATGTCTGGTTCATCATCAACGACTAGAATTTTTTTCACTGCTATGTTTTGAGCCATTTTGTTTAAAAATATACCGTATCTTTTGTAGGGGCTACAGATTGATGAGAAGGAGTGGAGGGAATTTCAAACACAAATGTGGAACCTCCCTCAATATTGTTCCTAGCCCATATTCTTCCACCATGTTTGTCAACTATGGCTTTGGAAATATACAGACCTAATCCAGTTCCACTATGTGAAGATGTGGAAAACTTAGTAAATAATGAAAGAAAGGTCTGAGGGCTTATGCCTAAGCCATTATCTTTGACAGAAGTTACTATCATGCCGTTTTCTAGTTTTGCGCTTATTGTAATTTTGCCGCTTTGAGTAAATTTACATGCGTTATCTATCAAGTTTAAAATAACTTGGGATATGCGGTCCTTATCTGCCCAAACATAAAGGCTGCCCTCTGTAGAATGGAACAATATATCATTTTTGGTTTTTGTTCCGCTGTTTTGAATTTGCGTTACGAATTCTTGCATGATGTCTAGGATTGTCTTATTGATATCAAATCTTTCAATTTTTAAGGAAAAAATGTCATTTTCTATTCTTGTTATCTCTAGAAGGTTGTTTGATAATTTTTGTAATCTGAGCGCATTTCTATATATCGCCTGTACATATTCTTCAGAAACATCATCCTTTCTTGAATGAAGTAATTCTGAATATGTGAGTATGGATTGTATAGGAGTCTTCATCTCATGGCTTGCCATAATGACAAATTCGTTTTGTATGTCCTGCCAAGGCATAAATCGCATGTTAATGTCTGAATGGTGCGGTTTAGAATTAAAATTAGTTTTCTCTTGGTTTGAACATTTTGTGTCAAAAGTTGAAGTGCCATTTATTTTATTTTTTGTAATTAATTCCAAATATTCTATAGATCCCTACAACGTGAATATAATGACTATGGGAGAATGTTCTATAACATTTTCCATACTATGCTTTACTACACAAATTGAAGTTATTTCGTTGTAATGAAAAATTATACGATGGGTTCTAGTTTAATACCGTATCCTTTTCCTGGCTGAACTGATATTGCATAGGGGTTAGACCAGGGAGTTTCTGATTGGAGAAACATAGTGCCGTCAATCTCAAGTATGCTCAAACGAATATCAGCTATTTCGGAAACAAAAGTATGTCTATCATCTGGCAATCGCCTTGAGATGAAAATCGTCAGATCTGAGTTTGACTTAATCTGTGACAAAAATTCAAGTTCATTTTCATTGGGATTTGAATTTGAAGCCTCTCTTAGTGTATCTACGCTTAATACACTCAGTAGCTTTTTTTCTTGATTTTGTTTCTTGATTTTCATTATTTCTTCTTGTACCTTCTCTGCCTGCCTCAACGACTTGGTTCCAGATGGTATTTTTTTTGCTTGAATGTCTGTTGGGACAACATGTATCACGTCTTTTTCTGTTCTAGAAGACTTTTGATATGCAGTCAGAACATCCATACTTGTTTTTTCAAAAGGCTGGATTAGGAGGGAGTTTTCACTAGAAATGAAACCTACTATGATTTTGCTTAAAAAGGCAAGAGCGATCTTGGCATTTACATGTGAATCAAGCTCAATACTTACGGTGCTGCCTACTGGAAAGCCTCCTCCTAGTATCTCGTCCAGCTCATGATATCCGGTAGAAAAATATGAGTTGTTTTTTAGAAAATTTTTATCAATGTGTTTTGAATGGAAAAAATGCTCTAAATTGAAAAATTCAGAAGGATTGTAATGCTCATAGCTATGAAAGAATCCGTAGTTAAGAGAAAATGTGTATAGTGGCCTAGTGATTCTAATTCCTCGCAACTTTGACAAAAAAACCTCTCTTACCAGCCGATCATTGTGATGTTTTTGCCTGAGTTCGACGATTCCATCCACTAGATAATCAAACGTATGATCTTCTGGCACTTCAGTCACAAAGATTAGTTTTGCACGTGCACGCTCTCTCCATGTCTGCAACACTTTGGCGTTATTCATCAATGCCTCCTTGTCCATGAGGGAACCTATTGCATCCCATGTGTCAATAATGATGGTTGGAGCTTTTACATCCATCAGTTCATTGGTAATACGCTCAAAGAGTGAACCGGGCTCATCAAGTCTGCCGTCTACAAATATGTGATGATTTCTTTCTACCTCAGTTGTTTCCGTTACCTCTACTTGTTTTGTCTGAGTGAAAAAACTTTCAATCCAAGGATGGTACTGAAGAAGTTGATCAGGAGAGACTCGAGTTGAAATGTATAGGCAATTTGTGCTTATGTTTAATTCTTTAAGAATGCTAAGTGCAAGTGTAGTCTTACCGGTTCCAGTATAGCCTTTGATAAGCAAAGAATAAGTCTCATGTCTTAAAAACTGACCAAGTTCTTTTGGAATCTTGACCTCGTTGTAGAGGGTCTGACTATTGTCTATGTCTCCCACCATTGGTTCATCTAAGTACCTGTTCAATATAAGAAAATATGGTATTTGAATTATGAAATCGATTTATCTATATAGCCAAAACATTGCTTGTAATATTGAGAGCAAATCATTGTAATACCAATCCGACCATTTTTTGTATCTCATTCCAGCACGAATTGTGATACCACTTGTCACCATATATCACGTCACCTTCTAAAAATTGCATTTCGTTTTTACACATAGAACATATTGGTACACAAAAATCGATCTTTTTTTCTTCATCATGGAGATTTTCTGGTTTTAAATTATGCTCTTCTTCTATTGCAAGTATGTTACTTTCAGAGCTATCATTTGCACAGGAAACTGCTCTATGCGTTGACATATCTGTTTTACTACTTCTATTCTAAGATTATTTGTATATGCATACAAAATACTAGAACATTAATTCTTTCTAATCTTACAGTGGAACGCTTCATTTATTGTTGAGCAATAATAATCCAATTTTCTAGTTTTCATTTTTTTATTTCTCTGATATGTTGTATTAAATCTGATGCATTTTGAATTGTATTTAGCTGTTTACCTGTTAGGAAGAGGTAACTAGGCACGAAATTAGGGTATGATTCTCCGCATGAAAATATGGTAATGACCATATTGTTGTGGTCTAATCGGTATCTTTGACACGGCTCGTGACTCCTTACTATGGCACATGTGTTTGTTGTTTCTAAGCACTTTTTTGAAACCTCATCGCCAAAATGCTTTCCAAAACTACGTCTTGATTTTTCAAAAGGAGTACCGTATTTCAAAGGACGAGGATCATTCCATAATAATTCTTCTAACACGCTGTTATTTTCATAGTCTAGTGATGCAGTAGAAATGGATTCTTTGTAATTGTGAAATTTTACAGGCGGCCCGCCATGAACTAAAAATAGTTTATCATTAATTAATGTGACCAAGTTAAATAATCGAAATAATTCCAATACTTTTTTGTATGCATGTGTCCAGTTCTGTCCAAATTGTTCTTGAATTTTGAGGGGAAGATCATGGGATGAGAAGGAGAATTCGATCGGCGCTTCGTGATTGCCACGCATCAAAATTATGGAATCTCGGTACTTGCATTTCAAATAACATATGTACTGTAATACCTCCAAGGAATGAGAGCCTCTATCAATGTAGTCGCCAAGAAAAATTATTTTATTGTTGAAATTAGACAGAAAATTTTCAAAACCAATTTCCTCTAGAATGCGTTTTAATGATTTAATGTCTCCATGCAGGTCTCCTACGATGACTAGATTTTCTGGGATTTCTAACTGGATGAGGCTACCAATAACTCTTCCACCAGTTATTTGTCCTGACAATCTCTCATCACACAATGTTATAATTGTCGAATTTATGATATCTGTAAATTTTTTCTTATCTTGCTCAATCGCTGACACATTTGAAGTCAATATCTACCTGCTCGTTGAAATTATTTTGATCTGACTCTCTTCCTCTAATGTGGCGATCTCTTGTGCGTCATCAATACTGGTAGCAGAATTTTTTTGTCCTTTGGTATGTAATAATAACTTGCTAATCTCCAAGCATCTTTTACGAATGGTGATGGTAGTAAGTTCAGAAGCTATTGCAATTCTCAACTGCGTTGTATGTTCTCCTGTTCGTAATGCTGCAAGATATAGTGCAGACGCTGCAAGTGAGATAGGTTTTTTTCCTGACAATGTCGGTTCCCCTTCTATTTGTGACAAGATCTCAAATGCTTTTCTTTCTGTCTTTCCTCCTAGTTTGGCTCGCGCTGCTATCCTGGATAAGTAACGTGCTGGCTCAGGAACAGTCACACTCATTTTCATAGATCGAAGTAAAAGTTTGTAATAGTGCATCACATTCTTTCTACTGCAGTTTTCTGCCAGTTTTTCCATCTGTTCTATTGGAAAATGAATTCCTGCATCTCTGCATGCAATGTATATTGTGGCAATAACAATGCCCGAAATTGATCTGCCACGGATAAGTTTCATGTTCAACGCCTTTCGATAGATGTAACTTGCCCTTTCTGCTATTGATGGACTCATTCCAAGTATCTCAGTAATACGAAGAATTTCTTTTACTGCTTTTTTTAGATTTCGTGTTTTTGAGTCATTGGAAATTGAGAATCTATTCAATCTTCTTAGTTTTTCAAATTCAGATCTTCCTGGTATTGTCTTTCCATTTACATCTACGTTTTTTTGGTCGATAAATGTAGGTAATCCAATATCGTACATGATCAAAGAAGTTGGTGTATTGGAGTTCTCGTTCATCACATTTGAAGTAAAAGGAGAATTTTCTAAATGGATTGTATCAAAATAGGAATCACGAACCATTCCACATATGCTACATATTCTTTCACCCTTTTCAACGTCTGAAATAATTTTTCCTTTACAAGTTGGGCATCTGTCCTCTTCCATACTTTGTAAATTATTCTCTAATTGCATGACAAGATGGAAAATGTTCTATCTTTAAAGCTCTTGGTATGATAGCTCAATAATTTTCAAAGCTAAAATTCTGTTAGAACAATATTATTGGACATTTTAGAGTTTGTCCATTTGTGAAATTTAAAATAATAAATGTTCAATTAAATAATGGGATTATACGTTAACTGTTTTTCCATTAGTCTTTGACGAAACTAAATCACTGATTTCATCATATGCTTGTAGAAAATTCCTCCCTTTTTCAGTAACTCTGAAAAGCTGAGTTCCTTCTTCATATTTTATTAGGCTATTGTCTTGTAGAAACTTGATGTATTCTTTGACTTGAGTGTACGACAGATATGCTTTGTACATGATTTTTGTTTTTGTAGCACCTGTACGTGCAGCCTGAAGAATCATGGCTACTATCTCTGTTCTACTCCTGTACTTCACAGTGACAAGTAAGTGATTTTATTATAAATGTGATTTGGTTGATATATACAGAACATTATTCTATGAATCAGCAATAGTTTGCACACAAAACTGATTTTGTGAAATCTAAAATTTGAATCGATTTATAGTAGAAAATATGCGCAATGTTTTATTTCATTTAATAGATCTTCTGCCTATCGATGACACAAATTGAGCTATGGCTTTAAGAAGATGATTAACCTGAATCGGCTAAAAAGAACTAAAAGAGAGCTTAGACGAATAGACTGGAAAACCGTAAAAAGAGTTGTCAGTACACTTCATCATAATGCACGAATGAAAAAATCTCTTCTGGCAACTACCTGCAGTATGGGATATGATAAATGTCGTCTCTATATAGATTGGCTTGAAATGATGGAATTGATAAGAAAAGAAACCAACGATGATGGCTATGAAGAGTTAATTCTAACAGAAAAAGGGCGTTCGTTGTACCGTAAGAAATTCAATGTGGAAAGCTTTTATGAACGACGTAGTCATGGTATAGAAGATTTCTAAGTAAGATTTTCACTTTCTTCTGAAGTGAGCGCGAGTTATTAATCATAAAATGAAAGTGATATGAAATGCACGACGAATTATGTAGAAAATGTGGTGGCACATTGACTAACTGGTCGTTATGCTCTGAATGCCGAAAACCAATAAAAAGAATCTGTGTACAATGCGGATTACATACGGATGAAGTAATTCACAGTCTGTGTTTCTATCATATTGATACACTTCAAACCGAGACCGCATTGAGTGTCACATATGTGAATGTGGAAGACCGAGAAAAGCCCATAATCACAGTTAAAAACAGAGAAATCGATCAGATTTTGGGAGAAATCATGTAATGATTTCCCTAAATTCTTTTCATGATTATCTTAGTGTCAATCAACAATGATCAAAAACCTTCATCTAATATGTATGTCAAAATAAATGGGGAGTTACCCTGGAAGAAAGTACACTAGACATGAATTTACCCGTCTCATGTGAATACTGCATATTTTGATCTCTGTTCTGATTATTTGAAAAGCCTATGTGTGCAAAAACTAGTATTTTTTGAAAATGTTTTCCAATTGCTTGTATGCTTCCATGTATTTTTTCCCCATCTCGGTGGTGATGAAAACAGGACGTTTTGTATTGGGCGGGTCCTTGATGATATCTACTAACTTATGATTTTGAAGAAATTGGAGATATTGAGCTATCTGCTTTGAATTAAGGTTGCATTTGTACATGATATGCGTTTTCAAGGAACCACGTTCGCAAATTTCCAATATTATTTCAATTATCTCTACCCACCCTCTATTTCCCCAGCCCATGACGCTTTGTTCTGTGAAATTATCTGATTGAGGCATAATATTATGCCGTTATGACCTGCCGATGTTATACAAATTCCAATATTTCATTGAGGTTGGATATGGAATTTGTATTCTTCATGTGTTCGTATGGTATCGTAAGCAGCTGGAAATTTTTGTCAAAACAGATCTTGAGTGCTTCAAACGCTTCTACGTATTTCACACCTGTATTGAGTCTGCTTTGTAACGCTCGATACTCTGCAAGACCCTTTATTGCATTGGCCTTGAGATAGAGCTTGCTTTGCTGCGACCAGAATATTTCAATTAATTCTACCTTTTCATAGACAACATCTGATATGTCATAAAATATCTTTGGTTCAAAATTTCTACTTAGTGGTATTTCGTATGATAATACGTTGGAATTGAATCTGGCAGCTTC
>DATFDB010000052.1:0-6932 GCA_035252445.1 Nitrosotalea sp.
TGAGGTTTACAGTCCTCGGTTCGCTGATAGTTTCTATTGTTCCCTCAACTGGTTCTAGCCTGTTTTGTGGCTTGTTGAGTTGGCCTATGTTTGGCATTTAGAAAAATTCTTCGAGATCAAATAATAAGTGTTTTGATATAAACTTCTGGTAACTTATTGAGGTTTAAACATTAGAAATTTATCATGTTAAGTTTCGGGGTTTATAGAAGAATCATGAATAAGCGATAAAAACAATCATGAGAAATAATAATCAAAATTGTTCAAATTATCAAGCCCGATATTCTATGCAATTATCATTGTTGCTGTTTCAATTAATGTATACGTAATAATCATGGATTATCACACAAAACCTACTCTTATCTCAAAACAACAAGCCATCAACATAGCTATGAATAAAACTAGTTGTACAAGTGACATGCGTCTGTTAGGTCCTAGTGCGAGCTTATTTCATATAAAAAATGACACTGTGTTTTTCGTTAATGACACAAATATGCAGGATTGGTATGTGACTAGCCATCATCTCGCTGATACAATAAAATCAACCAACTATGTTTGGGAGATTGATTGGTCTTGTTTTAATAATAATTACTCGATTGAAGAAAAACAATATACTCGATTTGTAGATGCAAAAAGTGGTGTTCTATTGTATTGATTTTCTTGAAGCCATCTTAATCAAATTCTTAATCTTATTCTGTCCTAGATTCAACTCGATTCCAGCTCTTCTAAAGGAGTTTTCCTGTACTTCTATCTCAAGAAGAATAGGCGCTTATTACTATGGCAACCACTGTTATTATGAAAGCCCCAAAAATCGAACCAAGTACAATCGTTAACACTTTTTTTCTGCTCATTTTGGCTTTCTCTTTTGTCTTGATTTTATTGCCATATTATTCATTCTTTGTGATCTTTTGCCAGTTGTGGATACAGTGATTAGATTTTAAATAGCTACCAGTAAACCAATGACAGCATGAGCGAACAACACAGGACATTTTTCAGTTTTTCATTCTTCCAAGTTGATCCCAAGTGGCGCTGGATGGCAGACCTTGCAAAAGAAGAGTCTGCAAAGGAAGTGGAAAATGTTCTAAGAAATTCACAGATTCCATACAGGTGTTATTCTACGCTTGGGCTGCGCGATGACGCCGAGTTCTTGCTCTGGTTTGCAACAGATTCAGTTGAAAAAATACAGGACGTAACATCAAAGTTGTATCTTACAGTTTTTGGAAAATACATTGTTCCAAGACATATCTATCTCTCATGTACCAGGCCTTCAATCTATGCAAAAAATCCAACTATACACGGCTGGCTTGCAGGCGAGGAGCAAAAAAAATACGTCATCGTATATCCCTTTATCAAGACAAGGGAATGGTACCTCCTTCCGATGGAACAGCGAAAGGTGATGATGGCAGAGCATATTGCAGTAGGGCACAAGTATCCCGAGGTACTGCTTAACACGACATACTCTTTTGGAATTCACGATGAAGACTTTATGTTGGCATTTGAGACCGATGACTTGGACAAGTTTCAAGACTTGATAATGGACTTGCGAGAGACTCGGGTTAGCGAGTACGTCAAGGTTGATACGCCAATGATTGTCTGCGTAAAAAAAGACCTTATCCCCTTGATAAGGAGCCTAGGGTAATGAAGGCACTAAAGGAATGGGCAACCGTAATTAAGGCACTTGAGAATGGAAACCAGACTGTCCTGCTAAGAAAGGGAGGAATTCTTGAGACTGCTTCCGGGTTTCAAGTAGAAGCGCCCAAGTTTGCACTGTTTCCAACTTATGAACACCAAGAAAACGCTTCCCTGAAATCTCAATACTATGGATATCTCGCTGACGCAAGGGAGAGCCAGCCAGAAGAGGGATACAACATCATCACATCTATTGCAGAAGTTGTAGAAGAGCGCGACGTATCGTCAATTGAAAAAATTGAGCAGCTCTCGCAGTTTCACATATGGAGCGACTCTTACATCGTAGAAAGGATGAACTGGATGCCGTCAAAACCTATGAAGGCGGTATTTCTTCAGGTCTTCAAGATCCCTCAAGTCAAGATACCAGTTCTTCCAGATTACCACGGATGCAAATCTTGGATAGAATTAAATGTAAATCCAGAGGCTGGAAAAGCTGTTTTGAGTGATGCCGAGCTTGAATCCCAACTGGCACAGTTTAGGAGAATTGTAAATTGAAGTATAGGACTCTTGGCAAAAGCGGAATCAAGGTATCCGAGATAGGATTTGGTGCATGGACGCTTGGCCTTGATTGGTGGGGAAAAAAGATTGAAGATGACGAAGCAAAAAGACTGCTCAAGCGCGCATATGACTTGGGAATTAATTATTTTGAGACTGGCGACATTTACGGAAGGGGAAAGAGCGAGGAGCTTATAGGCCAAGTCTTTTCCGGAATGAGAGATGATATCGTAATATCAACAAAATATGGCTATGACATTTACAGCGGAGCCCAGATTGGCCACAAGGAGCTTCCGCAAAAGTTTACGCCAGAGTTTACTGATTTTGCATTAAAGAAAAGCCTTGAGAGGCTTCAAACCGATTATCTTGACGTATACGGATTGCACAACCCAAAGATTAACACTATCCGGGACAAGCAACTCTTTGACCACATTGACAGCAAGGTAAGAGAGGGGACAGTCAAGAGCTACCAAATTGCGCTGGGTCCTGCCATTGGGTGGACGCAGGAAGGACTAGAATCAATGGAGCGCACGCAGGCAACTGCAGTACAAACAGTTTACAACATCTTGGAGCAAAACCCGGGAAACATACTGATAGAAAACGGTGAAAAATACAACGTCGGAATACTTGTACGAGTCCCTGACGCATCTGGAATTCTTACAGGAAAGGTTACTGCAGATACCAAGATTAGTGAAAAGGACCATCGCTCTGTGAGAAGCGGCGACTGGGTAAAGCAGTCACTTCAAAAAGTCGACCAGCTTATGCCAATCGCAAAGAAATACGGATGGAACATAACCGAGCTTGCAATCAAGTTCATTTTGTCTTACAAGGGAATATCTTCAGTGCTTCCAACTGTTGTAAGTGAAGAGGAAATTGTAATGTTTTCAGAAATGTCAGACGGCAAGTATCTTGATTTGTCAGATAGAAATGAGATAACAAATCTTTTCAGCCAGTGGCCTCCATATGAGCTCAAGGCATCTGCGCAAACAGCATAAAGGAAATTGAATAGTTGGTATATCTCATGCACAAAATCAGTTCCTTGTTATTTTTGGTGGCATAGATGGTAACCGTAAACAAAAAGACATCTACGATGACATTCCGAATTGATGAAGACGTACTGAACAAACTACGTACAGAATCAGAACACAGGGAGACAAGCCTTAACACGTTTGTAAACCAGATCTTCAAGAGATACGTAGAGTGGGACATGTTCGAGTCCAAAGTGGGAATGGTCCCGATTGCAAAACCAATCATAGTTGAGCTCTTTGGAAAGATGTCAAAAGAAGAAATTGTTGACATGGCAAACCGAATAGGAAAAAACGTTGTAAGGGATATAGCGCTATTTATGAAAGGAGACATCAGCCTGAACTCTTTTCTTTCTTGGTTTGAAGCAAGGATGAAGGCATCATCGATTGAGATTAATCACAACATCAAAAACGGATACCACACGTTTATTGTAAAACATGACCTTGGAGACAACTGGTCGCTGTACCACAAGACAGTGCTTGAATTGATATTTTCAGATGTACTTGACAAAAAAATCCAGTTTGATTATAATGCTGGAATGATCTCGTTTAAGTTCAGCGACTAAATGTTTGCAACTGTTTGCACATAAGCACAATCTAATCGCCCTTGTTATATTACATCAAATGAGACAAGTCTTGTGCAAGTCCTTCTTTTGGGAAGAGATGTAGAGCAGGCTGCTGTGAGAATAGAAATACTAAAAATTATTTCAAACGAGCAGGCCATGCAGATACTTGAATGCAGCATGGATACGCCAAAATCTGCACATGAGATAAACGCAGCATGCAACATTCCTCTCACTCAAGTGTACCGATGGATAAGAAAACTTCACACCTTGGGGTTTGTCAAGATCTCTGGTGCGACAAACAACTCTGGAAAAAAATATTTCATGTACAAAAGCAAGGTCAAGACAGTTAAGGTAACACTTGATGCTGTCCCAGGCCCAGTAATCGAAGTCTCGTAGGGATGGGATTGTTTTATGCCGGGATTGTCTCTTCTATCTTAAACTCGTTTTCGACAAAATACTCTACACGAGTTTTCTTGAATTCTCTTGAGCTAAATAATATCTTGTAATCGTGTACATCTATCTGGTTTTGTATCTCTTGGGCTACAATTTGTGCGTCGTCATTTGACTTGCAGTGGATCATTGAAAAGACGTTGTATGGCCAGTCTGCGTATACGGGTCTCTGGTAGCAGTGGCTTACCTGTGGGAAAGAGCCAAGCTTTGCACCAACTTCCTCTATTCTTTCGTCTGGGACTTTCCACACTATCATGCCGTTTGCGACAAAGCCTGCCTCCCTGTGCCTAAGTATTGCTGCAAACCTGCGCATAACTCCAATCTCTTCGTAATACTTGGCCTTTTCAAGAAGTTGCTCTTCTGTTATTCCAAGGCTCTGGGCAGATTTTAAAAATGGTCTCTCGGTTATCTCTAAATCTTTTTGAAGTTCGCGTATGAATTTCTTATCTTCTTCATTTGCGACAAACTTGACATCTAGGATCTTTTTCTTTTCCTCGCTTGGCTTGACCTCGGCTTTTTTTTCTTCGACCATCTCAAGCTTTACTCCTATCTTGAATAGCTTTATTGTTGGAAGCATCCTTACCTTGTTAATTCCTTGTAATTTTGAAAATTTGTCAATTTCTGACTTGAGGTCAGAGCCTGGTGGAACTGCAAGCGTAAACCACAGGTTGTACTCGTGGTTTCTCTCATAATTGTGGCTGACACCTGGATGTCTGTTTATCTGATTTGCTACATGGTCAAGCTTGTCAGGTGAAATTGCCATGGCAACAAGAGCGCTCTTGTACCCGAGTCTTCGCGTGTCAAATATCGCACTGAGTTGTCTTATCACTCCTGATTCCTTGAGTGCTTCTAGCCTTTTCATTAAATCTTCATCTGAGATTTGAAATTTTTTTGCAATCTCAGAATATGGTCTTGGAACAAGAGGAAATATCCACTGAATCTCGTTTAGAATCTCTTTGTCCAGCTTGTCCATGGATACAAAAAGCGAACTGTAATTACAATTAAAAATGTTGCCTAAATTTTCATGGAATCTATAAATATCTTGTACAGGCATGCGAGATCGTTGATAGTTGATTTAAACCTAAAGGGAAATCTCGTAATTGTTGTAGGTGGAGGAAATGAAGGGCTAAAGAAGGTCAACGCTTTGCTGACCCAAGACTGCAAGATTCTTCTTATCAGCGATTCAACTAACAGGCAGATAGACAAGTATGTAAAACAAAAAAAGATAGAGTTTAAAAAAATAAAACTTGCAAATGCTGATTTTATAAAAAAATACAAGCCATTTGCAGTTCTTGCAACAACAGATGACAGGGATCTTAACCGAAAAATTGTAGAGCAGGCAAAAAAGATGCGATGCTATGCATATGCCGCAGACGATCCAGAAGTAAGCGACTTTGCATTTGGTTCTGTGATAAACATCCAGGATACAGTCCAGATCGCAGTATCAACTGGAGGCCGAAGCCCTGCTATGGCAAGAAGGCTTAGGATGCAGGCCGAGAAGATATTCAAAAAACTTGTTACAAAAGAAGACATTAGCCAGATAAAACTACAGGACTTTGCAAGACGCGCTGCAAAGACAAAACTTGGCACGTTTCCTGAGCGCAAAAAGTTCCTCTACAGGGTCATGAATGATAATCATATCAAACAATTAATAGCTGACGGAAATCTAAAAAAAGCACAGAAAAAGGTAATCGAGATGTTGGGTGATCTTAACTGACAAGTCAAGTAATCAATGCAAGAGTTACTTTTAGAAAGTCTCCAATACACATGCTTGAGAGGTTTACATTTCGCGATCTTGATTCCGCATACGAATCTTTCCTGAGGCATTCCGGGTTGCAAGAGTGTGTGTTGTTGCAGACGTGCAACAGGGTAGAGCTTTTTGGATTTGGAAACAGTGATAATCTTGACAAGATAAAAAAAACATGGGCATCAGTTTCAGGTCTTGAAGAAAATGCATTCAAAGAAAACTTGGAAATAAGCCATGGAACAGAGGCCTACCACCACCTGTTAAAGCTGACCTCAGGGCTTGATTCGTTAGTTATTGGGGAAGAGCAAATCCTAGGCCAGATAAAAGAATCAATTGGCACTGCAAAAAACATAAACGCATCTGGAGCAGCGCTTAACACGTTATTTGACAAGGCAATTCGCGTAGGAACTCGCGTAAGACAGGCAACTGGAATAAGCAAGGGAAGCATTTCTATTGGTTCGATGGCAGTAAAACTTGCCGAGGAAAACATTGACGACCTAAAATCAAAGAAAATACTTTTGATTGGAACAGGCGAAGCTGCAAGCCTTGTTGCAAAGTCGCTCAAAAAGCGAGGAATAGACTTTGATGTCACAAGTAGAACGTTTGAGCGCTCTAAATCTTTTGCAGAAACGGCAGGGGGAAACCCAGTACGGTTTGAAAACACGATTGCAAACTTTAAGCTAGTTGACGTGCTTTTTGTGGCAACTGTAGCGCCATACTTTTTGGTGACATATGACAGAATCAAAGAAGCGATGGAATCGCGAAAAAACGGTATGATGATAATGGACCTTTCAAACCCAAGGACTGTAGATGATAAAGTTTCAACTATCAAAAAAATAAAGATGATGAACCTAGACCAGATTGCAGAAATGGTTGACAAGAACATGCGCACAAGAATGGGCGTTGTCTCGTCAGCGGAGAAGATAATTAACGAGGAGATCCCAGTAATGGAGGCTGCAATGA
>DATFDB010000053.1:0-4825 GCA_035252445.1 Nitrosotalea sp.
AAATGTTGTAGATCCTCTTCCAGTAATTCAGAAATTTGGTGCAGATACGTTCCGATTTTGGAGTGCAAGCGAGATAAATCTTGGCTATGATTTCAGATGTTCTGAACAAAAAATTGAGACTACAAAGAAATTCCTAAGCAAACTTTGGAACATATCTAGATTTCTTTCAGGTTTTCCAATAATCAAGTCTGCCAAAACTACTCCTACTGATAACTGGATTCTCTCAGAGCTCGACAAGATGGTATCAGAATGCAAGAAAGGTTTTGACGATTACAACTTTTTTATCCCGTCAACTAGCATTAGAGAGTTTACATGGAATCTGTTTGCTGCTCATTACATCGAGATGGTAAAAGGCCGTGCATACAGTACAGGTTTTAGTGAAGAGGAAAGAGATGCTGCAATATTTACTCTGCACAAGGTTCTATCCACACTATTGCTACTTCTTGCTCCAATAACACCATTTATCACAGATTATCTTTGGCAAACCATTTATTCTGACAAGACAATTCATAACGAAAAATTTCCACAGCCAGAAAATCGCGAGGATTGGACGCAATTTACAAAGTTGATTACTGAGTTTAACTCTAACGTGTGGAACAAGAAAAAGGAACAAAATCTGTCTTTGAAAGATACACTAGAGATGGATATTCCTCAGGAACTGCAACAGTTTGCAAAAGACTTGCAAGCCATGCATAACCTAAAGTCTTAAAAAATACAAACTTCTTCCTTTGACTCAAAAATATGTACTTTAATAGTGATTTTTGGTTAGGTCATGTAAATGAAGGCAGTAGTGATTCAAAAACACGGGGGACCTGAGGTTTTATCATATGAAGAGATTGCAGACCCAACTCCTACCAAGGGACATGCAATAGTCAAAGTCGATTATTGTGCGGTAAACCATCTTGACATATGGGTTAGAAACGGGCTTGCAGGAAAAAAAGTACAATTTCCTCATGTTCTAGGATGTGACATTTCTGGTACGCTTGTAGAAAGTTTTGGAAAATTCAAAAAAGGCGAGAAAGTAGTTGTGCATCCATCAGTGTCAAGTGGAGTACCACGTGTATCATTTTCCATCATCGGAGGTTTCAGCAAGTATCGTGGAGGTTATGCGGAACTAGTGCAGGTTCCACAAGAAAACATTATAAAAAAACCAAGTTGGTTCAGCGATGCAGAGGCATCTGCACTAAATGTATCATATCTTACTGCATGGAATATGCTTGAGAGATCAAAGTGCAAGAAAGGCAGTACTGTATTAATCTGGGGAGCAAATAGCGGTGTTGGCTCTGCTGCAATACTTCTTGCAAGCTCACTTGGCCTTAGAATTGTAACAGTTGTGTCAAACAAAGACAGTACATCCATGGCAAAAAAACTCGGCGCGCATTTTGTCATAAATAGAAACGAGTCAGATGTAGCAACTGAGACCTTAAAGTACACCGAAGACCAAGGTGTTGACGCTGTAATAGATCATGTGGGTGCAAAAACATGGCCTGTCAGCATTGAGGTTCTCAAAACAGGAGGTAGAGTTGTCGCATGCGGAACTACCACTGGAAATGAGGCCAGTGTAAACATCCGAGCATTTTACAGCAAAGAGGCAAGCATAATTGGGGCATATCTTGGAACCAAAGATCAGTTGGTTTCACTGCATAAATTTATGCAATCAAAGAAGATCAAACCAATAATTGACAGTGTATATGATCTGAAAGAGGCCAAACTTGCACAGCAAAAGATGGAAAAAAGTACTCAGTTTGGAAAGATAGTGCTAAAAGTTTCTAGTTAACAAATTCCCGGCACTCACAGTCCAAGACAAGGCAGGTCTCTTTTGTTCTAATGTGATCATCCATCGAGTGTCCACATTTTACATTTTTACACGTCCTTCTCGTAGTTTCCCTCTGCACAACTCTTTGCGCTATCTGGTTTGCCTTTTCTTTGGAATATCCCTTTTTGTCAATGTAGTAATGAACCACTCTGTTATACAGTTCGTTTGGATCAAATGTATGGCTCATCACACATACAATACTATGTTAAAACATTTTAAGTTGCTTAATGCAACAGGTTCTCTTTTTCACGCAGTATGTTAAGGGCAGAACCCGCTTGGAACCATTTTATCTGGAAATTGTTGTAAGAATGGTTCAACAGAATCTCTTCTTTTGTTCCGTCTTCATGATTTATGAAAGCGTGTACTTGTTTTCCAGGCTGTATATCTGATAGCCCCACTATGCTTATCCTATCGGTTTCTCGAATCTTGTCATAATCTGCAGGGTTTGCAAATGTCAATGCAAGTACTCCTTGTTTTTTCAGATTGGTTTCATGAATTCTTGCAAAACTTCGTGCAATTACTGACGCACATCCAAGATATCTTGGAGACATGGCTGCATGTTCCCTGCTGCTTCCCTCTCCATAGTTGTTATCACCTACTACAACCCACTTGAATCCCTTTTCTTTGTATTTTCTTGCAATGGATGGAAAAGTGTCAACGGCTCCAGTAAGAAGGTTCTTTCCTTTTCCAACTTCGTTGTTGTATGCATTTACTGCACCCAAGAAAATATTGTCGCTTATTTTGTCAAGATGACCCCTAAACCTTAGCCAGGAACCTGCAGGGGATATATGATCAGTAGTACACTTTCCCTTTGCTTTCAACAAAATTGGCAAGTCTACAAAGTCTTTTCCATCCCATTTTGCAAATGGTTCAAGTTTTTGTAGCCTGTCGCTGTTTCCAGGAATTGCAATTGCAACAAGATCTGGAATTTCAGACGGCGGAACATAGACGTCTTTTACATTTTGAAATCCCTTGAGAGGTACTTCAGGTGCCTTTTTTGGAGGCTCGAGCATGAATTTTTTACCATCTGGGGCAGTTATCTGGTCTTTCATCGGGTTAAATGACAGCCTTCCCCCTAATGCAAGAGCTACTATAAGCTCTGGACTTCCTATGAAGTTCATCGTTTCTCTTCTACCATCATTTCTTCCTGGAAAATTTCGGTTAAACGAAGTGACTATTGTATTAGGCTCTCCAGATTTCAGTTCTGGTCTGCTCCATTGTCCAATGCAAGGCCCACATGCGTTTGCCAGTACAGTTGCACCGGCCTGTACCAATGTTTCCATCTGGCCGTCCCTTTCTATGGTGGCACGTATTTGTTCAGATCCTGGAGTTACTAGTAATGGTATCTTCACTTTTATCCCGTTTTTCTTTGCCTGTTCTGCAACATTTGCTGCTCTTGTCATGTCTTCATAGGAGGAGTTTGTACAGCTTCCAATTAGTGCAACAGAGATTGTATCAAGATAGTTATTTTTCTTGACGTCGTCTGCAAGCTGCGATATTGGTCTTGCAAGGTCAGGAGTGTGCGGTCCTACGATATACGGTTCAAGTGTAGAGAGGTCAATCTCAATTACTTTATCAAAATATTTTTCTGGATGTTGTTCAACGTCAGGATCTGCAACAAGTGTTTCTTTGTGAGCATTTGCAATATCGGCAATTTTTTCGCGCCCAGTTGCCCTCAGATAGGCATCCATTTTTTCGTCGTATGGAAATAGCGAGCATGTAGCTCCAATCTCTGCACCCATGTTGGTTATTGTTGCCTTGCCTGTACAGCTTATGGTTCTTGCACCTGGCCCAAAGTATTCAACAATGGCGTTTGTCCCACCCGAAACAGTAAGCTTTGAAGCAACATACAGTATGATATCCTTAGGTGCCGTCCAGCCATTTAGTTCACCCTTTAGATTAACTCCTATTCTTTTCGGATACAAAAGTTCCCATGAAAACCCAGCCATCACTTCAGCTGCGTCAAGCCCCCCAACTCCCACTGCAATCATTCCCAGCCCACCTGCGTTTGGAGTGTGAGAGTCGGTACCTATCATCAACCCTCCCGGAAATGCATAATTTTCTAAAACCACTTGATGTATTATTCCGGCACCTGGTCTCCAAAACCCCATGCCAAACTTTCTTGAGGAAGACTCGAGAAACTTGTACACCTCACTGTTTTCATCCAAAGCAAGTTTCGTGTCTTCATCACTTCCAACTCTTGCTTGTATGAGATGGTCACAGTGGACCGTTGTTGGGAGTGCAACTCTCTTCAATCCTGATTGCATAAATTGTAAGATTACCATCTGACCCGTGACATCTTGCAGCGCTACTCTGTCTGGGTTGAGAAAGACATAGGACTTTCCAGGCTCCAAGTTCTTTGCAGCATCAATGTCTTCCAAGTGTCCAGCAAGTATTTTTTCTGCCAGAGTTAGTGGGCGGTTTATTATCTTCCTATATTTTGAAATATTATCCTCTAGTTTTTTGTAGACTCCAGAAACAAGTTCAGCAGTAGTCTCTATATTCATAATAAACATCTTCATTATGACTTGAATTTAATATAAATTGTCCTCAATAGAGTAATAAATCAGAAAAATGCGAAGTGCTAGTTTTTCTTTTGCACTAGGTTGACAAAGTACTTGTGCAGTGACAGATCTTCTGTAAGTTCGGGATGAAATGAAGTTCCAATAATATTTCCCTGCCTTACTGCAACTATTTTTTCGTCAATCTTTGAGAGAACTTCCACTGTCTTGCCTGCATCAACAACAGAAGGGGCCCGAATAAAGACACCTTGGAATTTAGGTATACCAATCTTTTCAAGCGAGACATCTGCCTCAAACGAATTCTTCTGCCTCCCAAAAGCGTTTCTTTCAATCTTGATATCAAGATAGTCTAACAGTGGCTGTTCCATCTCTCCTACAACTCTGTCTTTTGCCTTTTTTGACAAGAGAATCATTCCAGCGCAAGTACCAAGAACAGGCATGCCAGAAGCAATTTTTTCTTTTACCTTTTTCAGAGAACCGTTGATTA
>DATFDB010000054.1:0-3409 GCA_035252445.1 Nitrosotalea sp.
CATAAGATTCATCGCAAGTTATGCACAAATATGTAGTTTTTTTGTCATGACTATCCTGTGCATGTTTGACCAACTCGTCACGATATTTAAATCGCATACCACATGCACCGCATCCATAGCTTTTCCCAAACAATTGTGCGTTTTTTAGATTTATTTTTATTTAAAAATTTCTTGATGGTCAAATTACAGTTTGTTGATGATGAAAATTTATGATTTCATTTTTTTGAGTTTCGTATAAAGCATAGGATCTAACTTTTTTGCAGTATCAAAACTCTTTTGACCTTCCTTTTCATTTCCTAGAAGAGCAAGTGCGCGACCTCTGTTATACCACGCTTTTGCATATTTTTCATTTAATTCTATAGCTTTATCAAAACATTCAATGGATTCTTCTAGTTTATCTGATCTTATTAGTGTCAATCCTTTGTTGTGCCATGTTATTGCATTAGATGAATCTATCATTAATGCTCTAGAAAATGACTCGATTGCCTCATCTTTTCTGCCTAGCTTATCTAGCATGAGCCCACGGTCTCCCCAGGCAAAATCATTTTTTGAATTCATCTCTATGGCTTTTTCAAAATATTTCAGCGCCTGTTCATAATTGCTCTTATTTGCAGCATCTTCACCTATTTTCACCAAATCTTCAGAAGCTTCTTTCTTTGAACCAACTTTCTTGTATTCTATAGTTGGTGGAAGTTCAGGTTTATTTTTTTTGAACCAATGAAATACCATCCCAATACTCTTGTATTCCTAGTTTAAATTAGTATATGTGCAAGAGAGGCAAGTATAGATCGGCTAAGATTCTGGAGATTCTTCGGATTTGTGCAATTGGTCTTCTTTTTTGTCGCCTTTTATTCCAACTGTACCCAGGTACAAGAAAAATCCTGCTGCGACAAGTATTGCAGCAAACATGCCGTAAACTCCTGTTAAATCCGTCATCCCCCTATTATTAATTCTAATATATTTAAAATTTTATTACAACTGTCATGATCATCATCATGATGCAATTATGTGATAATTTTTCTTTCATACGCACGTAGATTACGAAATTCTTTTTGTGATTCATAGATTGTACAGGAAATGTTCGACTGTAGAACTAATTGAAAAACGTAGATTACTTAGACAAATTTAAGTAGATACTAATGTATTATTAAAACGATAAACATGGGAATGGAATTCTATGGAGATTCATACAAAGGCAATGACGAACCAATTTTTGTGGGCATTCCTACGTTCTTAAAATTGCCTTGGATAAGAAGTAAAGCGGAGTTAGAAAAAGTAAGACCAGATATTGCAATAATAGGTGAACCTTTTGATTTTGGAACAACCATCAGACCAGGTGCAAGATATGGGCCTAGAGCTATAAGAGCAGCGTCTACAGTGCCATCACCACCATATGAACATTTCAACATTGAAACAGGTGTTGATCCTTTTGGCGTATTCAGAACAGTCGATTATGGTGACGTGAACATCTCACCAGGCGATGTAGTAGAATCTCATAGAAGAATGACAGATAAGGTCAAAGAAGTTCTAGACATAGACGGCATACCAGTTATGCTTGGTGGCGACCATTCAATTACTTTTGCAAATGTAAGGGCTTTTGCAAAGAAATACAAAAACATTGGAATGATCCACATCGATACTCATGCAGACTGCGCTCCACAGGGACTATGTGGCTTCAAATACGACCACGGAGCTCACATCAGACGAATTATGGAGCTTGGCTGTTTGAAAGGTAAGAATTACACATTGATAGGTCCCCGTGGATACTGGCCTGGTCCAGATCTCTACAAATGGATGGCAGACCAAGACTTTCAGTGGTTTACCATGCTTGATGTAGAAGAACTAGGAATAGACCAAATTGCAAAAGAAGCTGCAGACAGGGCAAATGACAACGTAGATGCAGTTTACATTAGCTGGGACATTGATACATTTGATCCCGCCTATGCTCCAGGAACTGGAGAACCAGAACCCAATGGTCTGACTTCCAGGGAAGGAATGAGATTGATGAGATTACTGTCCACCTCATTTGACCCAGATAGATTTGCCTTTGATCTGGTAGAAGTAGCTCCAAACTATGATGTAAGTGATGGTAATTCCTACAACGGTGGAATTACTTCTGGCCTTGCAAATCGCTTGATAGTCGAACTCATGGCTGGATTATCTCTTACAAAGAAAGGAATACAAAATGGCAGTCCAGTTAGACCAAAACTCTACCGTGGCAAAAACCACACGTATGACTTTGGCAATGGACCAAAAGCAAAAATTCCAAAAAGAAATTGATCAGTATCCAAGCCTTGGTAAAAGGTGAGCCAGACATTACTCCTTTTACCAAGCTTTTTGATTTTTCAGATAACGACGAACCAATTTTTTTAAATGTGATAGAAATGGTGAGGGATAAACTATCTAGAAAACTTAAACTAAATGTTCATGAGGTTTTGTTGGTTTTCTGTGATTATGTGGTAAGTGAGATCCGAGCAAAAAAATCAGATTCAATCATAATAGAAAATTCGTCAAAAATTCTAACGCGTGATGATGTTTTGATTGGAGTACCTGAGACTCTAAGAGACATTACATTCAATATTAGAATTGATAGTTTTCCAAAACGAACAATTCAATTTGTCAAGCCCATTCCAGTCGTAGACTATACAATGGTATAGTGATAAATAGACTATTCCAGATTTGTTTGCATTGTAACTGGTAATATTTGTGATTATTGTAAATTCGTAATCTACAAAATATTTTACGTTTGAAATAAAGCAGAAATAGGATAAATTTTTCATAATTGATACAAAATCAGTAAATTACAAATTTAATAATCTGGTATATATTCATGAAAAATCACAATATTATGAATGCCACAAACAAAACCCATAATAGATATTGTAAATGTAGTTGCATCTGCATCCGTTGATCAAAAAATTGATCTAAATGAAATCACACGAAAATTTCCGGAAGCCGAATATCATCCTGAACAATTTCCTGGTCTTGTTTTTCGATTGAAATCTCCTAGAACTGCCACTCTCATTTTTAGCTCAGGAAAGTTTGTTTGTACAGGCTCAAAATCAGAAAAAAGTGCAATCAGTGCAATAAAAACAGTGGTGCAATCTCTTAGAAAAGCCAAGATAAATATCAAAAATGATCCTACCATTAAAATTCAAAACATTGTTGCATCAGTAGATCTTGGGGGCGGAGTTCATCTGCCTCTTGCAGCAAGAAGTCTTCCTCGAAGTATGTATGAGCCAGAACAATTTCCAGGCATCATACATAGAATGATTGATCCCAAAACTGTAACTTTGATCTTTGTTTCTGGAAAGCTTGTATGTGCTGGAGCAAGAAATGAAACAGATGTGCATAGGGCAGTTCACAACCTGCATACGTATCTTGAAGAGAGAAACCTGATGAAATATCA
>DATFDB010000055.1:0-7367 GCA_035252445.1 Nitrosotalea sp.
AAAATGTATCATGTCGAGGCCTTACAGGAAATCTAGATTAGGAAACTGCTTGCATATTTTAGAGTCGGCAATCAATTTCGCTTCATCCAATAGTCTTCTTGATTCATTGTTTGCTTTTTCAAAGTCAAGGTTTGTGCTTGCAAGATGTGCTGAATCTATAATGACGCCGCTCAAAAGCAGTGAGAGCTCCCCTAGCTGAAAGTCAAGTGCAGGTATCAATGAAAACATCCTGGACCTAATTGTTCTGACAATTGATATCGTAGGTGAGAGCATCGTAGGAACATTTCCCATGCCGACAATCAAGTCAAGGCTTCGCCTTATCTGCCTGAGGGACTCAACAGCGTATGAGACCTCAAGCTCGTACCTTATGTTATTTTCAAGCACTTTGAGAGATTCCCTTGTGCCATCAGACTGCCTGTAAAGCTCCAGGTTAGACCTGCCCAAGTCAATTCTTTTTTGTGCCAATACTTCAAGTATGTCGTCTACAATCTCTGTTGCATAGTCAATCCTAGGTTTTATCGTGCTTGCGCGAACAACCTGGTTTTTTGTTTCGTCTTCTATTACCCATCTTGATTTTATCATTTTCAAATACAAGATCAAATTTTGATATATCAAATCCATGTTACGGCAATACATGTCACCACAGTAACGTGGTACACAGATACAACATAGTATTTTTTCTAACCTTTGTTCAATGAATTTAGCTATCGAGTTTACCTTTCAGATAGTCAAGTTCTGCCATGGTCAAGGGACAGGATTTAGCAGTAAGCTTGGAGGAATTCGGCCTCAGCAAGTACGAGGCTCAGGCCTATGTCACGCTCATCACAAAAGGTACAATCTCTGCAAGCGAGCTTGCATATTATTCCAATTTGCCAAGAACCAAGGTTTATCCGACACTGCTCAAACTTGAAAAAAAGAAGATTGCAATCATATCAAAGAGCAAACCCATAATGTGTACTGCGATAGCACCGGAAGACGCGTTTGACGAGATAATACAGGAACAGATCAACAAAGTAAATGCCATGAATAGTCTAACAACCAAACTAAAACAGCTCAGCGAAGACAGCAAAAAGGCAAGGGGTTCTGAAGAAAAAAGATATTTCCACCTGTCTCAAAACTATGTCTTCAAGCAACTCCAATCAATGATAGACGGTTCCAAGGCATCAATTCATGCAGTGGTGGATTCGTGGGGTCTTGGCCTATTTTCACAGTGCAAGGCAGAAATGTTATCTGCATTAAGAAGGGATATCGATATCAAGATTATAATTTCTCAAAACTTGGTTGGCACAGAAACATTTCACAGCCTGCCAGCTGGAATCAAGATCAAGACTGCAGAGGCATCCCATAACGTGATTACTTTTGATGATTCTGAGATACTTATGATAAACGGCAGCAATGGAAAGGGCGCAATATTTCTTTCAACAGACGTGCTTGGAACAAACCAAGTCAAGTCCTTTGAGCAGACTTGGAAAAGCGGTATCAAGGTTAACAATTTGGCAGACATGACAAAATCCGAGGCTCAGGAAACCCTCAAAGTAATCCAACTGATAAATGAGAACGGCCTTGGGTTTGTCCTAAATTCTGTCCTAAACTCGCGCGCAAAAGGAATTGACATTTTGATGTTTTTGGAGAAAAGCGGGCTTGACATCCAGTCAAAGACACTTGATGATGTAATCGCACTTGTAAATTCTACACTAGACATTACATGTTCTGGCCAATTAAGATACGAACCGCAGGGCAACCACTTTGTCATTGAATCCAAAGTAAACAGCGGACACTCCATACCATGGGCATTATTGCTTGAAGGATATCTAAACAAGAAAGGAATCAAGACCAAGATGATTTACAATGACCACCAGCACACAGGCGAGAAGATACACATCAAAGTCGATTCCAAAATAGCATTGAGCTGAAAATTTCAGGCATCTTACGTCAAAGTAAAATTCGAAAATCTTCTTTTACGGTATTTAGTACAACATGCGTGTTTGTTCTGCTCACAGATGGCAACCCTAACAAAAACCTTGCAAACTTGCCAAGCTCATCAGTGTCTCGAAATCGCCCAATGATTATTGCGTCAGGAGAGCCAGTAGTCTCGTAAACACCATAAATGTTTGGCAGCTTTGACAGCTTTTTTCCCATCTCTTCGAGTTTTCCTCCTGATGAGATTATCTCAATTAATGCAATAATCTGCGAACCGATTTTGTTATGATCTATCATTATAGAATAGCTTTTGATTATCCCGCTTGATTCCATATCTTTTATGCGCTTGAGAACTGTTCCTGGTGCAATCTCTAACTCGTCTGCCAATTGCCGATACGAGCGTTTGGAATTTTTCAGGAGCTCTTCCAGTATGCGCCTATCAAGATCGTCAATGTTCATATCATAATGCACATTTATGCATTAATTAAGGATTTATTTGCACAGTTGTGCTATAAATTGGCCATATCCCTATATCTATGAACAACGTATACCAGACCATGTCAACATATGACACGTCTGGCAAAGTACAGCAAAGAAAACGCCATGACGGATACCTGCCAATAGCAGTGGCCATAATGCTGGCCTGCTGTTTTGCAGTCATATTTGGAATCAATGCAGAGGCTGGAGGATACGGGGGAGGAGATAACCCAGTCACCTTTTATGAATCGGCAGGGCTGATGAGTGCAGGCGTTTTGATAGGGTATCTAGCATTTGTTTTTAGAGCCACGTAGAAGAATGGGGAAAGTAGCTAGGCTTTCCCTTCCTAATTTTGGGTTTTAATAAAATGGTTTTTAGGCTTACACAATTTTCATTTCCTAGAAAAGTTTTCAATTGTGAGTTTTCATCAATTCAGTTGATTCTACTTTTCAACAACAAAGTTGCCATCCATCCCAAGCTCTGCATGTCCTGGAACCGTACAGATGTAATGGTATAGTCCTGAAGTTCCCGCAACAAATGTGACATCACCAGACTCGCCTGGCTTCATAGGATTGTCAGGAGTTTTAAAAGCCGAGTTCCAGATAACAGCACTTGGGTTTTGCGGGTCAATCACTACACCAAACGCATGAAATAATTTGCTTGGGTTGCTTAGGTGTATTGTTACTGTATCCCCAGAGTGTACAACAATGTCAGGATTTGCGCCAGTAGAACCAATTGGTGCGTCAAATCCATACTTTGAGAAATCTGAACTTATTTGAAATGATAACGTAAAAGACACCTTGTTTCCGTTCGGAGATGCGGTTCCGCCAGTTCCTGGAGGAACTGTACTAGTTGCAGAATTTGGAGCCTGTGGAGGAATTGGGGTGCTGACTGTGGTGCTGCCAGTAGTGTCAGGAGGGGCTGCTGTTATCATCTGACCCCCAGTGGATAAAAGGGATGTACAGTGGGCATCTTCTACAGGCACGCAGAGCATATTGCCAAGATACATCATGCTTGCAAGAACTAGTACCGTAGTTATTCCCATGGAAACATACCACAGTCTAAACTTCAATGGGTAAAGATCACCTGATTTGATATAAAAAACTGGCGCAGATTTTCATTTTCCTCACACAACCTCAACTCCAGCAATTTCAATTTTTTTGACATTGCCATAGAACGGGATTGTCATGATCATACTTTGATTGGATAGATGTTCTTTGTACTTGACTTCTTGCCCATCAACAAGTACGATAGGTAAATTTTCATATTTGCCGCGTTCTAAAAGATTGACAAGATCTGGCTCAAGAGTTAGCGTAAGATTTCCATTGCCTGTCGTATGCGTTGATAAGATTATTGTTCCTGTTTTGTTGTCAAGTGTTGCCCCAAGTAGTTTGTTATCACCTGTAATGCCATAGTTAACCGAAAACCCCGTGTAGGTGCCATTTGGGTAGATCAGTTGCATTGCGCCAGATCCTTCTTGTGAAATAACATTGAATCTTTCTTCAGTCATGTTTGAACCGTATTCTACGTGTATGGTGTATGTTCCTGATTGATTTAGATAAAACGGTCCTCCTAAAGAATCCGAGTCATAAATCTCAGAAAGTCGCACCATCTTAGATGGACACGATACAGCACCGGATTTGCCTTTCCACACCACACTTGTTCCATGCAAAACTGAGATGGAAGGAAAACCACAAGGCCCGTATCCCCCAATGTGAATTCCAAACTCTATTGGTTCCCCCACTAAATATTGCAAGTGAAGACCTGTTATCGAAATGTTTGTTTCCTGTTTTGGTATTGACGTATCAACACCAATAAACTGTAGTATGGCAAGATCATCAGGATTTGAGCAAGTGCCTCCAAAGTTTGTGGAAAAGGTGCATATCGTGGAGTTGTGGATTACTGCATAATAGTCAACGCCATTACCTGTGATCTTTTCAAGGTATATGTTGGTACCAAGTTTTTGTGCGGTAAAAGTAAGGTTATGGTGGGCAACATCAAGAGGACATGGAATTTGAAATACTTCGCAGGGATCTGGAATGTTGCCACTGTCATTTAGAACAACTGTCTGTACCGCGTTTTCTGCAGATTGGGGCAATACCAAGACCCAGCCATACATCCAAGGATGTGGTTCCGTATCATATTGAAACTCTCCCACTTTTGTAAATGTGAAATTAAATGACTTGTCAGGCAAGAGCAGGACGCCATTGACAGAGCGTGTTACATTCCAGAAGAGAGGATCGTCTTGGTTTTCAGCCACTATGGCATGTGCTGCGCTGGGGGACTCATTTATCCAACGAACTGTATTGTTTACACCCAATACGATCACAAGATATCGCGGCTCGTAATTTTTTCCCGAATTTGGAACTTCAGCACCAGCTGGAATTACAATGTTGGAAACACTAGTAGATGTGTCTGTTTGGTTTGCCCTTACATAACCAACAATCGCTATCTTGTGTGGATGGATGAGTGGATTGAAGATTATGTACGTACTTAGGATAAACACTGATGCGATTACTATGATTGTAATTATTGAAAATGAGAGAGTTTTCATTTTATTTTACCACTGCAATGTACCTATCATAATACGGGCTGTTTTGAGAGCAATACTCATCTTGTATTATGCCAGCAGTCTTGTTCTCATCAAACCAACTGGTATTTTGCGGACAAAACATTGGTCCTCCAAGACCAGAATCAGACATTTGTATTACCTTGGGTGTTGCATGACCGTTCCAACACAGTGTGAGGTATTTTGTCTGACCATTTGCAAATGTAGCAGTAAAGTGCCGCGTCTGGTTTATTTTGAAATATCCCCCATAATTTACAATCACTGGAGGGTGATGACCGGTGGTAGAGTTTATCTCTCTTGGAAAAATGTTGTCACAGTTCATACCGTCAGTTTCTGGTGTGCCATTTCCCGTATAGATAAATCTGATACCATCAAATTCTACAGGTTTGTTTATTTTGTCAGCAATTGAATACGCATCATAGTTCCCGCTCTTGTTGTCTAGCCACATGCCAAAACTGTAGATGCAATTAGTAGAGTTGCCTTGACAATGCTGTGGCCGTATCGGTTCATTTTGGATAAAAAGGAAAACATACACTGAGGCGGTAATTATCAAGGCAGCTACTGAGACCATGGTAAGAAGAGAGGCTTTCATGTTCCAATTCCTTTGGAACGCCTAAAATAAAAAACAAAGAATGCAGTTACTACTACAGCTGCAACTCCGATCCAACCCCATCCTGTCTCATACCAAGGCATCACTGGACCGCCGAGTCTTGAAGAAGAAACCATTTGTAAAGTTACAAATGTCCAACCTCCCGAAACTTGATTTGCATTTGCATGGCCTTGAACGTTGATTGTACCGGATGCATCTGGGCGAGCTACTGTTGAGATGTGATATTTTGTATCGGCCATAAAATCAGTATTGACATTGTTTGGCGGCGATGGTATGAGAGAATTCCAGCCAAACCCGGTTGAGAATGCAGTTGCACTTACCTTTTCTCCTTTCGATATAGACGGCTCGGCAATACCAGTTAACACATAGGCCGGATCAAAAAGGGAATCCCACTTGTCAAGAGGCGTTTGCAGTAATGGTGTAGAATCGATAAGGTTTTGGTTAAAGGCTTGATCAAAAATATCTTCTCCAGGTGTGTTTGAGACAACATCGTAAACACTGGGAAGAACATTCTTTATTGTATTTAGTGGATAGTTAATCTCCATATCACTAGGAATATTCTTTGTTGTATTTAGTGGAGGGTTAATCTGCATATACCTACAGTACTTGGCATCAATTACTAGCGGATCATTAATTGCAAAGCTCATCCATGATGTATCAAGAGTTGATGGGGTTTTCCCGTGTCCATCATTTAGGAGATATCCTGTTATGGTTGGTGTCAAGGTTAGAAGATGATCCATAACCGCATACTTTGGAGTTCCTCGTAGGCTGAACATGTAAAACAGGCCAAGATTCGTGACAGATACTGCGCTTTTTGAGGATGAGATCTGGGTGTTTATTTCTTCCATCAACTGTTTTACGGCTTGATTGCTGGAAGAATTGGCAAAACATGTAACGGTCAAGTTTCTCCCATAAAGTGCGTCTTTTAGCTTTCCTCCATTTGGATAATCTATCTGGTAAGTTTTATCAAATTTGAATTCTGGTGTTACGGGATCTCCTGAGACTGGAAGATATGCTTCAAGATCTACATAAGCCCAAGATGGAGTCATTCCAAAGGCAAGAACTGCGATTATTGCAAGATGTAGAGTTTTCATTTTCCACCAACCGTATCAGGCACAATGGATGACTTGTTAAAGGTAAATGTTTTTGCGCCATCAGATATTGCACACAAACTAGATTTTTCTGTAGCAAGAGAAAACGCTACCACCTTATCATTTTTTATATAACCTTCAAAATCTCTGAGTCCAGCACCACCTGTGAATTTGCCACAATAATGAATATCTGCAGAACTTGATTCTAGATTGTATTTTCCTACAATGAACTGATTTGAGACATTTGCTATCCTAGTTTCATCAAGATAATTTGAGACTGTCGTTCCAGTAATTTCTTCTTCATCTTTTGTAAAATATGATAGTTGTGGATTCATTTCGGCAAGCTTTGTCTGAAGGGAACAAAAACAGCTTATTGTATTTGGCTGGCATGGACTTGGATTTTTATCAAACAAAATGGGCTCGCTCAGATTATCATAGTGATAGCTGCTCGAAAACCAGTGTTCAATATCATTTTTGTCTTGGACATATCCGCAATAGTCAGTGGTTGGAGGAAGTGATTCGAGCGACATTCCAATAATTAACAAAAACTTGTCTGGGGAATACTCGATGTTTTTCTCATCAAGCATTTTCTTGAATTGGTCTTCTGATTCAACAAGCCCAATTTTCTCATAATCAATGTCACCTGGAATTACAAGGTTTCTTTGCTTCAACTCCTTGAGTGTTTCAAGGCTGACACAAA
>DATFDB010000056.1:0-4209 GCA_035252445.1 Nitrosotalea sp.
TTTGCCCCAAGGCCGTTTATCTTTGAAAGCTCAGTCTTGATGAATTTCTTTGTAGATATGGGAGAAAAGCAAATTACAATTGGTAAATATTCTGAATGAATCTTTTTGAGGCTGCCAATTCCTGGAGCGCCATACTTTGTCCTAATCTCAAACCCTCCATGGTATGATGATAGCACGGTTCCAAGACCTGTCTTGCAGTGAATCTCTGCATTGTGAGCAATCTGCCCGACCTGCGTCCTTGAAAGATTTGTCCCAAGTGCCTTGTTTAATGCAAATGCCAAACTTAGTGCAACAGCACCACTTGAACCCAAGCCATAGCCTACAGGAATTCCCACTTGATGTTCAATTTCTAAAAAATAATTTCCCTTTGCAATCTTTAAAAATTCTTTTGCGACAAATTCTGAGACCTGCGTATCGCCAGACTTGTAGCCTACAGTTGTAATCTTAAAACCGGTCCTATCTGTTGTAACTTTTACTTTGGTTGTAACGCCCTCTTTTATGCAAAATCCTGCCCCAATGGACCCTTTGAGCTCTGGCCTTTCTGGCTCTACTTGGGCTTTGAAAAAGCCAGTTATGTGTCCTGGTGCAAAGGCTGCTGCCTGCATGATGGATTTAAATTTTAGAAAAAATATAAAAATAATGATTATATAATATATATTGATATAAACTGGCTAAATTCATTCGACGCCTGCAAAAGGTTGGCAGCAGCATACTGGTATCCCTTCCAATAGAGTGGATAACTGCAAACAAGCTTGAAAAAAGCGATGAGGTAGAGCTTGAGACCGGCACAAATAGCATCTCAATTACCCCAACTGGAAACAGCAGGCCTCCAAAAGAAGTCGTAATAGAATATCCGGTATCAAAAAAGGAAAACATCAGCGCTGACATTACTGGCGCCTATCTTTTGGGATATGATATCATCAAGATAAAGGGCAAGTCTGCCATCTTAGTTGAGGACCGGGAAAAAATTCGAGGACTGATGCGCAGGCTTGTTGGCATGGAGATTGTTGACGAGGATGCAACAAATGTCAACGTACAATTTCTTTTAGATTCTACCACACTGAGCCCTGAAAAGATCCTAAAAAGGATGAGCTCAATTGCATTTGCATTATTTCGAGATACGATGAACTCACTTGTATCTGATGACAAGACTGTATTGCAAACAATCCCAAGCAGGGACGATGAAATAGACAGGCAATATTTTTTGCTTGTCAGATTAATTCGAAGTGCATTAGTGGACAAGAGGCTCGCAACCATATTTAATCTTGGAAACATTGACATTCTGGACTATAGAATTGCAGCAAACTTGATGGAAAGCGCGGGAGATACCATAGTGGAGCTTGCAAATTCCATTCCAGATCTTAGCGGTTCCAAAACAGAATCAAAAAAACTGCATGCACTTGCAGTAGAAATTGAAAGCATACATGACAAGGCTACAGTTTCATTTATTGAAAACAATAGGTTGCTTGCAATAGAGGCCATTACTGCATTTAGAAACTACCAAAAGAAAATCTCTGACATCATGTCGTCACTAGAGTCACGCAAGCAAGTATCATTACAATTCCTGGACTTGGTGTATACTCTTGAAAAACTTGCAAGATGTTGGGCCGACATTGCAGACTTGGTAAAACCTGTTTACACGTAAATCTTTTCTTTCATTGCATATGTCAGTACTGCACAAATTGTTTTCGAGTCCTCAATCTTGCCTGACAAAACCATCCTCAGCACTTTCTTAAAATCGATTTTTACTACAGATATTATTTCGTCCTCATCTAGCTTGAGACCTGATATTTTCTTAATTCCAGACGCCACAAAGCAGTGAATTATCTCTGTGTTATAGCCAATGGAAGGGTAGTATTTGATGAGAGGAGTCATCTTCTTTGCCTCATAGCCAGTCTCTTCTTTTAGCTCCCGAAAAGCACACCTCTTTGGGCTCTCGCCTTTGTTGAGCGTCCCTGCGGGAATCTCAAGAACAAAGCCGTGCGGAAACCTATGCTGCTTTACAAGCAACAGTTTTCCTTTTTCTATGGCAAGCATGGCAGCAGCGCCTGGGTGTTCAATTACTTCTCTTGTTACCTTGCGTCCTCTAAGTGATACCTTGTAAACATTAAGGGAAAGAACTCTGCCTTGAAAAATTTTTTTTCGCATAAAATAAAATAAACGAAAGATATGTTATGAATGTATCTGGGATGCCAAGTGTAATGTCTTTGATTTCTTTGCATGCTCAATTGTAGATTCTGCCCACTTTTGTGGAAAATTAATCTCCTTTGGCATGAAAAGATCTACTGACTGTATTCCATCAACTTCGTGAATTTTCTGGCTAAGCTCATCAATCTTGTAAATGTTATTGTCATAAAGAAAGAGAACTATCTTGTCTAGATGTACAAACGGATTTTGCAAAAACGATTTTTCAAATTTTTCTTTTAGTTTGGATAATGTCTTTTTAACATCTTTGACTGAAACAAGAATTGTAAACGGGATGAATTCTCCCATCTTTCTTGGGTTGTAAATCAAAGTAAATTGGATTGCTTCATCATTTTGCAGCTTGTCAAGCGATCTTGCTACTGTCTTTGTAGAAAAGCCTGAGGTCTTGGCAATCTCTTCTATCTTCAACCGGGGATCTTTTAACAAGATATCAATTATCTCAATATCTGTTTTTGTCAGGTCAGATCTTATCTCTGGATTTTTGGCCTCAAATATGCTTAGCACTCTTACATCTCTTAGAATATTTTTTGCAATCTCCATTGCATCTTCGGGATTTTGCTTTACTACTATGCTGCAAACTGTGACTCCACCAACACAGGGAACAACAAAAAAAGGCTCGCCTACAAGTCTTATCTTGTCTAAAATATCTCCAAGTTTTTTACCTATCACCACAAAATAGAGAACGCTGTATCCCAAAACAGGCGGCTCAATTTTTAGTGTAAACTTTTCAATGATTTTCTGTCCAAGCATTTTCTGGATTCTTGATTTTACTGCAACACCTGAAACTCCAATCTCCTTGCCTATCTGACTATCAGGTGTCCTGCAGTTATTGAGCAAGTGGGATAGGATTTCTATATCTAATTTGTCCAATCTATATTCCTGCATTCTGTTATTCTTTTAATTCAGAACATCTTGTATATATAATTGTCTTATTCTCTAATAAAACTACGACAAAATATTAAATATACGACTATTCTCTGATCCTCCATTGGACTATAGGGCACAGATAGGCATCAGATTTATCACTAGGCGCAAAGGCAGCCTTGTTGCAGCATGCCTTGCTATCGCAATTGCAATTCTTGTAGTGCAGGTAAACTCGGTAATCTTTCAGGGCCTGTATGACGCCATCGTGCGAGATCTAGTGAACTATCGATTCGGACATGTCTTTATCTCAAAACGTGGTGACTTTATTTCAAGATCAGACTTTATGCTGGTAAACTGGCTTGACAGGATACCATATGTCCAAGCAGCAGCTCCAAGACTAGAATATTCAGCACTGTCAATCAACTCAACTGTAAACGGGCAATTGATACAGGATGTCAACGCACCTGTTCCAGTGCTTGGTGTAAAACCAGAATGGGATGTAGAAGCATCTACATTACATGAAACTGTAAAGGGGCAGTTTGTTTCATTTAGAGACTCGATAGTTTTGGGCGCACTAGTTGACAGGGATCTTGGATATCCGCAAATAGGTGATACTGTAAAGATCAGATTCAAAGATCAATTTGGCAACGATGTTGTTAAGAGATTTGTAATTGTTGGAATTTCTCAAACTGCAGGAAATCAAGGAAATGACAACGGAGTGATAATCAACATAGATACACTGCGAGAGATAATGGCAAGGCCTGGCCAAAGCTCAGAAATAATTGTAAGGCTAAACGACCCATCAAAGGCAGATTACGTCAAGCAGCTCTTCCTTGGCGCATTTCCATCAAGTGCAGACAAATTCAAGGCTCAAACAATAGAAGAAGCTGCCGAAGTGCAACTTGCTGGTTTCAGATCTGGCATTGCACTGATAAATCTAGTGGGGCTTTTTGGAATGATTTCATCTGCATTTGGTGTAGTTACAATCCAAATGATGCAAGTAACAAGCAAGACGCGAGACATTGGTGTAATGAGAGCAATAGGTTCCAAGAGAAAAGACATTTTGCTTGTGTTCATCTTTCAGGGCATAGTAATAGGTGCCATAGGGGCTGCGATGGGAACTGCACTTGCAATAGGCTA
>DATFDB010000057.1:0-3585 GCA_035252445.1 Nitrosotalea sp.
TTTTCTGTATCTGCAAGCAGTATGAAAGGAACGCTCATCTTTTCACCAAACTTTTTGTGAGACTCCTCGTCATCGGGACTGATGCCTATTATCTCGATTCCAGCACTTTTGAATTTCTTATAGTCGCGTGCAAACTCGGCAGCTTCAGTTGTACACCCCGGTGTGAAATCCTTTGGGTAAAAGTAGACGACATATTTTTTTCCCTTGAGGTCTGATTTTTTGAGAGCCTTTCCTTCTGCGTCTTTTAGTGCAAAATCGGGAACTGTCTCGCCTTCAGATAACATGAGTGAAAAAGCGTTCCATCCCTAATTATTTTTTGTGACTTTGCGCATCTCTTGACCCAAACGAATCTTTATATGGTATTTCCCAAGGTGAGATTTCAGTAATGGTAAATCCACGTGCATGGCTTGCAGAGGCAATCTCAACATACTGCCTTGTATTCTTTGGACCTGTTGCCATAGGACTTGCAGCTGCAGCATATGGAACCGGACTTTCAATCCAAGCTATCGTAATGATTGCTCTTGCACACGGTGCAGCAATTGGTCTGATGGTTTACACGTTTGGCCACGTATCTGGTGCCCACATTAATCCAGCCGTTACAATATCCATGTTAGTCACAAAAAGGATAAACATCAAAGACGGTATTGCGTATATTATTTTCCAGCTTATAGGTGCAATAGCTGCCGCTGCATCATACAAGGCAATCTTGCCTGACATTGGCGCAAAGGTAAACTATGGAACACAGAGTGGTCCAAGTGAGCTGCTTCATGGCAGTGTTGCATCGGGATTTGCAGTAGAAGCAATTTTGACATTCTTCCTTGTTACGGTGATATTCATGACTGTTGTGCACAAAAAGGCTCCAGCAGGAATGTATGGGCTAGCAATAGGAGGAATGATCTTTTTGATACACATAATCGGCGTGCCGCTAACTGGTGCAAGTGTCAACCCAGCTAGGACATTTGGGCCTGCATTGATCTCTGGATACTGGAATTATGACTGGCTGTATTGGGCTGCCCCAATAACTGGCGCAATAATTGCGGGGCTGATAATGAACTATGTCTTTGTCAAAAAGGCAGAGCAAGAAGTCTCATCCTAGATTTCATTTTCTGTAAATGGTTATAACGGGTTTAACTGAAAGTTTCTCTGTGGACCCGTAGCACAGCTTGGATAGTGCGGCCGCTTGCGGAGCGGCAGGTCGTGGGTTCGAGTCCCCCCGGGCCCGCTTTCACTCTGGATTTGAGACATCCCGAATTTGTATTCTCAACTTTCTGAATTATGATGAAGCCTTGTAGAACTAGACCAAAGATTTCGTCCATAACTAACCTAAATACGATGATGACCACCAATTACCATGCCTATTTTCATAACTGGGTCATGCATGAAGTGCGGATACCAAGCAAAACCGAGAAAACATTTTTCTTCTGATGCAGAAATCCATGCTTGCCCAGTATGTCACAATGAATTGACATGAAAATTTCATTCTTTGGGTTATGCATTAGAGATTCATTGGCTAATTTCCATGATGATATATTTCATAGGTATTGTTATATCTGCAGTTTGAGCCGATGTAGAACATGAACAAGAAAAAAGCAATAGCAGAATCAATTGAAATCTACAAAGCAAGAATCAATCAACTAACTGAGGATCTCAAAGGGCAAAATCTTAGCAATGAGCAAAGAGGAACTTTGGAATCTGAAAAAATAATTGCCGACAAAGAACTGATGAAATTAGAGACCACAGAATAAGATTCTTTTTAGCTGATCTCATCCACATACAAGGCTTTTAATTCGAGATAACACTATTAGTGTCGTGGAGTAGTGTGAGTTTGCACATCTCTGATCTTTTGTAGTTCAGAGAAAGACTGGAGTAACTACCCAGCTCTGATATAACTTGATACTCAATTTTCCTGCACATCTCAGATGTCTTTAGTATTGCCACATTTGAACAACATGGAAACCGTCGGTGTCATTGGTACAGGAACTGATGAATTATCCCACACGACAAAAAAGAACCAATGAAGATTTTCCATTTTTAAAATAAAATCTCTAGCGAGTATACTCAATTACTTTTAGGCGTGATGTGTTGCATCTTAACTTTGTCTATTGCTTTTCTTATGATGTTTTTTAGAGACTCGCATGTCATACTCTCTACATTTCTACCTAGACTCTCTTCAATCTGACAAGTTAATTCATTTTTTATATCGCTGAAAATCTCTTGCTGAAGACGATAATCTGATATTCCAGCTTCCCTTACCGTTTGACTGAAAACTTGTTCAATTACGTCCCATGCTATTTCTTCCATAACTAAATTTCTATCTCTATGCTGCACACGCAGATGCCAGGTTCATGACAGAGAGAACACCGTCCATATGTAATATCTCCTTGCTTATCGTTTCTCTTAGTTCAGTTTCAGTCATATTCTCAAGCTTGACAAGTATGTCATATCTTCCATGTGTTTGCTGAACCTCCTTTACAGATTTGAGAGTTTGAAGTTTTCTTATTACTTGCATCTCTTTTCCTGGTTTGCAAATAATGAATGTAAATGTTGGACAGATTTTATCATATCTAATTTTTTCATTACGTTCTACGTCAAGTTGAATTTGTATTTCTTGTGTCATGAATAATCCCTAATTCTATTACGTTATCGTCTCTAATAAAGCGGCGTAATGTGTCATTTGTAGCTGTAAAAGTGTATGCGCTGTCACATTTCTGCAATGCTTCCTTAAGTGATGCCATCACGTGTCTAGTAGCAGAACAACATGTGCAAAAATAAAAATCGCTACAAAATTGGAAAACAACTAATACAAATGATTGCATAAAATAAGACTGGTCATGGAAAGAATACGAGTCAAATCTAATGAATTAAAATCAATCGGTTATGACGAACCCATGAAAACACTGGAAATAGAATTCCATCATGGTGGGGTCTACCAATACTTTGGTGTCCAAAAAAAGATCTACGATGGACTGATGAAATCTGTCTTATCTCATGAACAATATCACACTAGATACATCAAAAACAGATACCGACATGAAAAGATTCTCTGATTGTAATATGCAAATGAACATTACATACTGTTATTAGTGCTCAACTCGTATACAATAGATGTCAGAAGTCGAATTATTGTCAGATGATTTTGGAAAAAAATTGGTAAAACGCATTGATAACCAACTTTTAAAAAATAAAAGACGAGGAAAATCGGAAAAGGACGTCTTTGATAAAAACAAGGTCATGGACGATGTTCTGGACAAGACTTCGATAATGACTCTGTCCAAGTTGATAAATTCACACACTATATCATATGTTAATGGAGTAGTTGGCTCTGGCAAGGAAGCCAAGATGTACTGGGCTGTAGATGCCAATGGAAATGACATTGCCCTCAAGATTTACCTAGTAACTGCCTCAAATTTCAAAAAAAGAAGACCCTACCTTGTGGACGATCCGCGATTCTCACGCATAAAAAAGGGCACAAGGAACATGGTGGAGCTTTGGGCACAGAAGGAATTTCACAACCTTGCCCAATGTATCAAAAACGGTATTCCGTCAATCAAACCAATCCGTGTTCTAAAAAATGTCTTGGTATTG
>DATFDB010000058.1:0-2683 GCA_035252445.1 Nitrosotalea sp.
ACGCCCAGTGGGGCAATGTCGAGTATCAAAAAGTAAATGATATCATAACATCGATGTTTGGAAATTGATGCATTCATTACAACTAAGAAATGACACGTTACTTGAAATAGGTACATTTCTGGTTAGACGATGGTCTGGAAAAGAAGAGATCACTCTAAGCATTAAAGACCAGAAAGAAATTCAGACAAAGTTACGAGAAAATAAAATTACAATATTTCCTCTAGACAAGTACTACGGAACAGACTTTCAAAAATATCGTCAATTTAGAACTGCACTTTGGTATGAATCAATGAGAATAAGACATTCAAGTAAAATTCTAAGCAATGATCATGCGTTTGGATTTATTCTCAATACTTTGGATACACGAAGGATAGAAACCGTTGGCAGAAAATATTGGCAGGGAATGGATGAAGAAATAATATTCAATTATGGTTTTGCCTGGCTTTACAGGCCATTACTTAATTCATTGTACGGCCACAACAGGATAGTTGAGGGATTTGCACAGTATTTTCTTTTAGGCGATATCAAAGGAGAGATACAACCAAGCGCATTTGAAAAAATACAAAAAGCATCGGTATTAGCACATGAGGCAGTAAAAGAATCTGTGGAAAAGGAGTATGGTGTAGATTGGCTTGAGAAAAAAGTTTCTGAAATCATCAGAATTTTGGAGATTGACCCCCTTCTTACTATACCTGTTTCCATGCCGAAAATTATGTCAGGCATTGCCATGTCAGAAAAAGACTTTATGAAGACACTTAGCAAAGTTGCAAAATATAGAGAAAGCGACTTTGGAGAACTAGACCCTACAAAGATAAGCGAGGGCAAGCAGGTATTTGATGAATTCAAGGTATTACTTGAAGAAACAAAACGGAGCGAAAACAAAGGTCTTACGACTGAAGTAATAGGCATCAGCATTCCCACCTTAACAAACGTAGATGAAACCAAAATCTATGACATGGACTTGATTAACAATCTAAAAGCCAAGTTCAAAGAATGGAAGTCGGGTTGGAAAGAACAACACGTGATTTCTGGCGATGAGTTTGATCAAGAAACATACATGGAAGGACACAAGCCATTTGTCACAGACAAGAAAATAGCAATCAAGACAAGAATATTCATTTTACTTGATCATTCTTCAAGCATAACGGAACAAGAGATACAGTACAAAAAAGCAACAATGGCTCTATGTGAAGTTTTAGATTTCTTAAAAGTACAATTTTCAGTTTACGCATTTAACACAGAACAAAAACGAGTTACATGTTGGATGATAAAGCCTGAAAACTCGCAATGGAACAATGCATCAACAAAAAGACTCGCACAGATAAAAGCAAATGGAAGTACGCCATTAGCCGAAGTGTACAATCTTCTACTTCCCACACTACGTTCAAAAAAACCAGATATTTTTCTAACGTTAACTGACGGCGAACCGTCAGACCCAGATGCTGTAAGAGCAGTAATGAGAGATCTCAAGCTTTTAGGAATAAAGATGGTTGCAATAGGAGTAGGCCACGATACAGGAGAGGCAATTACAATAGCAAATAACTTGAGGAAGTTGGGTTATGAGCGAACTCTTGCAGTAAGCAGATTAAACGAGATTCCAAAAAGAGTCTTAAACGTATTAGGAACAGACTGAAATGAAATGCCTGTCTATTTCTCAGCCTTATGCTGATCTTATAATTCAAGGAAAGAAAACCATAGAGCTGAGAACATGGAATACCAAGTTTAGAGGAGAGTTTCTTGTCCATGCACCGCTAAAAATAAAGACAAAAGATTGCAAAAGACTTGGAATAGACGAGAAAAGTCTTGGGACTGGAGTGATAATAGGCAGAGCGGAGATTTACAATGTCAAAGAATACAAGACTTTGAACGAGATAAAATCAGATTACAACAAACATTGGGCAAGCAGTAAGTTTTTTGACCACAGGTATGGATTTCTTCTGAAGAATGCAAAGAAGCTCAGAGTGCCAATCCCCTACAAGGGAAGTCTGGGATTTTTCGAGGTCAAGTTTAACACAAAGATAAATCGCGACGAGATCAAGACAGAATTATTTGACGAAGAACATCGATATCAATGGATTGGAAAACATTGAGTAGTTTTGAATCGCTATCTTAGATTCTTATACTGGGATTTTCTTTCTTGAGTTTTTCCCAATCTGCTAGAAAGTTTTTGAGTCCAATGTCAGTCAACGGGTGTTTTAACATTTTACCCAATACATCAGGGGGTAAGGTTACCACATCCGCACCAATTTTTGCAGCCTCGACAACATGCATAGGATGCCTCACGCTTGCAACTAAAATTTGCGTATTGAATTTGTAATTTTGGAATACCTCATGAATTTCTCGGATTAAATGTATTCCATCTTGTCCGTTATCATCTAGTCTTCCTATGAATGGACTCACATATTTTGCACCAGCTTTTGCGGCCAGTATGGCTTGATTCACAGAAAAACACAGGGTTACGTTAACTGGAATTCCTTCCGATGTCAGAGTTTTGCATGCTTTAAGTCCCTCTGCAGTTAATGGACATTTTACAACCACATTATTACCATATTTTCTAAGCCTTCTTCCTTCTTCTAACATTCCCGAAGTTTCTGTGCTGACAACTTCTAGGCTAACATCTCCCTTTACAATTCTAACAATCTCTTCCATAGCTTTTTGTGGGTCTCCTCCTTCTTTTGCTAAA
>DATFDB010000059.1:0-5642 GCA_035252445.1 Nitrosotalea sp.
ATAGGACTTGGAGTAATGGGAGTTGCAGATCTGTTATTCAAACTACGAATTCCATACAACTCACAAGAGGGATATGAATTCCAAGAAAAGTTGGCCGAGGCATTGACATACTATTCCATGGAAGAAAGCGTTGCGCTAGCAAAAACACGAGGACCATTCCCACTGTGTTCAAAAACAGAATATCCAGAAGGAAAAATCCCAGTGGCTGGATACTATGAAAAACCAAAGAATACTCGTACCTATGACTGGGATGCCTTGATAGCAAAGATCCAAAAACATGGAATTAGAAATGTTCTTACCACTACAGTTGCACCGACAGGAACTTTGTCTATGATTGCAGACTGTTCCAATGGAATGGAACCAATGTTTGCACTCGTTTTTGAGAAACGAGTAACAGTAGGGCGATTCTTCTATACGAACAAGATATTTGAGTCAGTTCTAAAAGAACATGGACTATACAACGACCAGATACTGGAAAAGATTGCAAACAACTATGGCTCAGTAAAAGGCATTCCAGAAATTCCAGAATGGATGCAGAAAATCTTTGTCACTGCTATGGATATACACTGGTCAGACCACCTCATGGCACAAGGAGTATGGCAGAGATGGATTGGAAATGCAATTGCAAAGACAATCAACATGCCAAGCGATGTGTCATCAGACGATGTCAAGGCTGCATACCTCTTGGCTCACGAACTTGGACTCAAAGGAATCACTGTATTCAGAGACGGTTCAAGACATGAACAAGTACTTCACATGACTGGCGATAATGTGCAAAAAACATTCCAAGTCACTCCAAGCTCATTTGTAACTGATCATATCTCAAAGAGCATTACGAATGCTTACCTGAGAAGTCAGATAGAAAGAGCGCTTGCTATCAAGATTCCAGAATCTGACGTAACACAGCCTCCGACAAAACTTACTGCTGAACAAATCGAGGAGAGACTATGTCCTTCATGCAAGAACACACTTGTATTTGCAGAAGGCTGCAATATCTGCATTGAATGTGGATATAGCGGATGTACATCTGGATAGAATATAAAAATTACATTAATCTGCTCACAAAGCAGATGTAAACTGGTGGCGTAGTGAGATTGCACGCAACGTGTGTGTGCCAGCTCGCTACTGAACACTACGCCACAATAACATCTTTTAATTATAGACAGACAAGTGGTGTAATAAAGTTATACGTAATTTTTAATGACTTTGTGGATCCAAACTTTTTTACTAATGGTAATTATCTCCATCCTTAGTGAAGAAAAAATCTATTGGCATTGCTATAGGTGCAGCAGCTGTTGCTGCAGCAATTGCAGTATTCTTTCTTATTTCACAGACATCACATACACAAATAGAAACACACGTAACACCGAATCCAAAACTTGGTCTAGTAATCATGCCGCTTAATGAAAGGCCAACACTTGATCAAGTACACCAAGCATACATTCAAGCTGCATCTACAGGGATTGGCAGAAGTAATGTCTACATGTTGTGGCCAGTAGTTGAACCGCAGGAAGGGACCTTTAATTGGCAAACATACGACATTCTCATGGGGCTAAATAGGGAGCAACATCTCAACGTTACACTTTACTTTTCTATAATAAATAACGAGCAAACAGGACCATTTCCAAAATGGGTGGGCAACAATCCAAGCTTTGATGAAAAACTTGCAAATGAGACAGCAAGCGCACTTGATACAATTTTGTCAAGATATTACATTGTTGATTATGTGGTCATAGGAGGAGATCTGAACATATACTTTAGAGATCATCCAAATGACATTCCAAAATATGTAGACTTTTTCAACTCTGTTTATTCCAACCTCAAGGCAAAGCATCCAAATGTCAAGTTTGGAAATTGGTTCTCGCTAAATGACCTGATAAATCATTATGACGTCGATATGGTAAAAAAACTCAACCAAGGTGATTTTGTTGCATATTCGTATTCACCAGTTGATCTTCTATTCTATGAATCAAAGAGCCCTGAGAAAGAAGCGCAGGATCTTCAGAAGATGATAGATTTTGCGAACGGAAAAAACATTGGATTGATGGAGATTGGATGGGCAACAGACAAGGCAGTTAATGGCACTGATGACAACCAAGTAAAGTTCCTCAAGGCAGCATTTGATTTTTACAGGAAAAATGAATCCAAGTTTGAATTCATGACATGGTATAGGCAGTATGACAGGCCAATTGATACCTGTTACGGTAGTCTGAACACAAACATACAGACTGGATTTGGAAATGGCATTCTTCTAAACAACACTGCTGCATATCTGTGTAGTACAGGTTTGATTGATGCAAGCAATAACACAAAACCTGCTTGGGATGAATTCAAGAACCAAATACAGATGAGTCCAAATTCCTGATTATAAAAAAGTGAATTTGATAATTTGAGAAGTCTATGTCTTGGAATCATTGTCCTGCTTTTTACAAATTTTATTTCAGCATATGCAACTTACGAGCCACCAACACAACAGGAAAAAAACATCTTTTCCCAACTGCTTGATGAGTTTCAAAAAGATGATGTTGCCAAAAAAGACGTAACAGATGTAATACAGACTTTTGGAAAGCCACTGATCATAAGTTTTCCATGCAATTCTAATGATACAAATAATTTTGTAGTTGCCGTGATTACAACTAGACTCAATAAATTTGATAATACTGCTGTTCATGAGGACCAGGTCATAGGAGGTACATACACTTGGAACTGTCTTATTACTACAGAAGCAGAAAAAGTTACACTCCAGTGCAACAATGAACTGCGGCTCAACTCTAACATTTTATTAAATGGAACAGGAGTAGACCCTACAGTCCACCAAGTGGAAGACCAAGTGGTTCTGTACCATGAATTTCTGCACGGCCAATTAATGATCGATGCAATGAAATCACCAGGTGTTTGGAGACATGAAATTTGCAACAAAACACCCCAAGAGACCATGGATTATTCATACGCTGACCCTGATCACAAGATAATCAATCCACTACAATCTCAATTTGCATCTGAACTAATGGAGGAGCATGGTGGAGACGTAATTACTAAATTCATACAGCCTAATGAAACCCAGAAAGGAGATTTTGCAACTACAGTTTTTAAAATCAACAGTTATCCTCAATTTCGAAATGGAGGTGAGATCACCTTACGCGCAGTTAACATAGATAACACTGAATTTGGTTCCTCCAACAATGTTGTTTTTCTAAATGGAACCCTAATTGATAAAACAGAACCGGGAATAGCGTGGTTTTACATATCAAGCAACCACACTAGCCAAATGATGCAGTATGAATCTAATCCATTGTGGGAAAAAAGAATAGCAGGCCTCTGGGCAAATGGACAAGTAAGAGATTCTGACTTTGATAACATGTTACAAAACCTATCTGGACATCAAATAACTGGAAATGCTATTCCTTATTGGCTGAAAAACACTGCCAGCTGGTGGTTTGAAGGAAAAATAGATGACACTACATTTCTAAACTTGATCGAGTATCTCATATCGAACAAAATAATCTCATAATTTCCATCAACTACATGTAGTGATACCGAAGATCAAAAGTTATCGCTAAAGTTTCTTGTGTGGGCATCAACTTCGTCTTGAGGTGATGGCGACTTGTTCTCATGCTTGTGCTCACTTTTATGAATACGTCCTTCCATTTTTTTCTCATGTTCCTTTCTTACATGGTGCAGCCTGTCTGCTTCATGAATGAATTCCTGTCCGCACTCGTTACATTTTACAATGGGATGATTATGCTCATGGCGAGCATGGCTGATTAACTCTTCATAGCTTTTGAATCGAGTTTTACACTGGTCACAAGAGAATTTCTTACTAAATAGGCCCATATTGTATTTGTGCTAAGCTAGTAGATAAAGAAGATTAAGAAAACAGCGGATTCATGAAATTGCTTCTAAGCTCACAAATTATTGAAATCGAACAAATGTTTTTTAGTCAACTGCAATGCACGGGTGTAAATATAGTTCCTTAGTCAATTTCTAGCCATAGTTCATAGTAAACTCATATAGACAAAAGTATAGTAATGTTTTTTATGAATTACGCAAATCGGTACCTCTGCATGAGCCAAAAGATTCTTCTTTTCATTCCAGTCTTTGGCGTACTTTTAGCTGTCGGAGTATTGCAGCCTGCTCATGGTGACAATAGCCAGATTTCAATATCCAGTCCTACTATGGTGGACGCCACAGACCATACTATCTCAAGCTTTCAGGTTGGCCAGCAGATAGGAGTCCAGTCTATACTTACAAACCATGAAGCGCACGATCAAAGATTTGCATATGTTGTTGAAGCTATAGACGAGAACCATGTATTAGATTATTTTGAGGGCTTCTCAGCATCCATGCTAAGCAACCAATCCTTTACTGCAACCCAAGTTTGGACGCCAAAGGAGGCTGGGAATTATACAGTTCAGGTATTTGCTTGGGACAACCTTGCCTCTGCCGCTCTCCTCTCCGATGTAATGGAAAAACAGATAACGGTACAAACATCAGAAGATGTTTCTGTACCTACATCAACTTCAATTCAAAAATCGCCGGCGTCAACGATTTGGTTCGAGTATACTCCATTATGTTGCGATGGTACTCCATGGGAAAATAAATATCCCGCTCCGTATGATTCGCTTCCTGAATTCATTAAAATAAAAGATTATTTTAACGGTTTTGGGATTACAGTAATCAAATCAATGCAGACGCATACAAACTGTGACCCATGCACAGAAATTAATGGTCAGCCCCTAGGTTATTCATATTATTTGCTAGTCCCTTCATCAGATGAGAATAAGATGCTTAATCTCGGATTTAAAGAGGTAGACGCAATACCTTCAGATGTTTCTACTGCAGGCATGTGAGATTAACGAAATTACCAGATTATTATTAAAACAATTGGAATAAACGAGTCAGCAATTGACAAGAACAAAAATTCAATAGATGTACCAACGTTGAAAGAATCCTGTTTTAACAATACTCAGGATTTCATGAATTTAATATTTCTCTAAAGGAATATAATTCCTGATTTTATGTAGCATATCTTGGCAGATACAGAAATAAGTAAAAATAAGTTTCACGATATCTCTTATTTTGGGCTACGGTTAGCAATAGGTTCGATCTTTATTTCAGCTGGGCTCATAAAGTTTGATCCAAGTTTTGTAACATACATACCACAAATGGGTCTTCCTGCAAATATGCAGTATCTTTTTGCATTAGAGGAATTTGTTCCCGGAATTTTGATAATAGCAGGCATATTGACGAGAATTTCTGCATCGGTTCTCTCATTTGTAATGCTTGGCGTGATATTTTACGTAGACAAGGCATCAAAGTTCATAGGTCCTGATGGCGTTGAGTTTCCAGTAATACTTCTTGCAGTTTCACTAGTCATTATAACAGCCGGTCCTGGAAAAATCTCCGTATCACACATGCTCAAAAAAATTCCACGATTTCTACAATGACCTGCTAGCTACAAGGCAAAAAGCTTTTCCACGCAAATCAGCACTGAATGGAATATGCGGTCGCCGGGATTTGAACCCGGGTAACGGGCTTGGAAGGCCAGTGTACTAACCAAACTATACTACGACCGCTCACTGTGCCACTCTTATCCCTACATAATAATTCTTTTTTCGCACTCGTATAATACACGAGAAATA
>DATFDB010000060.1:0-2666 GCA_035252445.1 Nitrosotalea sp.
GAGATCTTTTTCTTGTCTCCGTCAAAATAATACGTGTGCTCCATATGTCAATCAAAAAGGTGTTGATTGTCTATATATTTTGAATATACAACTGAATAACAAAAATAAAAACTTGTTTTCGTGCTAGAAGCTAATTCATTCTTCACAAACATGGTCGACGAGTTGGTCGAGTTCTCAGCGTATGATCCTGAACTTGCAGAAGGCCTCAAGTGGATAGATACTGAGGCTCAAAAGCGTGGAATAACCTTCTATGAGATGGTCTTTCATGTTTTGCACAGGTATGATGTAGACACGCGTGCAAAAGATTGGCTTGCTAAACGAAATTAAAGTCTAAATTTATCTGACAGTAGGTTACTCTATCTTTAAGATCATCTGTTGTATATGGTTTCTATGAAAAATACATTCAAACAAGCTCCCAAGAAACTCTTTGACAAGTTTTCTTTGTACTTTCCACATTCTACAGTGGATGTAGTTATACGAAGCAATAATTCCTTTATCTTGACCAAGCGGACCATTCTGCCATACAAAAACAAATGGAATCTCCCTGGAGGCATGGTCTTTAAAACTGAAAAACTATCCGATGCAGCCAAAAGAGTTGCAAGAGAAGAACTCAACCTGACAGTAAAAATCGAAGGGTTTCTAGGCGTTTATGAAAATGCAATATCCTCAAGGCACGACATTTCTCATGTCTTTATTGCATCTGTTTTAAGAGGGGATATTGCGCTTGATTTTCAGAGCAGCAAAGCCAAACTCTTCAAAACCCCGCCACCTGACATGGTGCCTTATCAGAAAAAGATGTTACTAGATGCGATTGCCTTTCTAAAAAAAGCCTAGTGTATGGCTGAGCAAATATCGCCAAAGACGTCTGGATTGTATTGTCCGGCATAAAATTTTACACTTGTACTGCGGGGAATTATCTTGCAAATTACATGTGGTATGAGAAAGTCTGCCATGACATAAACGCCTATGAGTAAACATCCAATCACAATAACTATGCCTAGTGGAAACTTCACAGCTTGCCTGTGTTAGGCCTGTATAATAATCATTTAACTAATTTTCAACTACATGTCAGGGCATTGTCAATCTTTTTTCAATTGGTACGTATTCGCAGCCGGAGGGTCCGCAATACTTGCCTACATAAACTGCCTTTGGTCTGTAAAGCATCGGCTTTGGTTGCGCCTCTGCAAATTTTTCTTCAATTACATGCGCTGTCCAACCTGCAGTTCTTGAGATTGCAAATATTGGAGTGTTAAGATCCATCGATATGCCTAGCATGTAATATGCCGATGCACTGTACAAGTCTACATTCGGAAAAATGTCAGAACCCTTTACTTTTTTCATCTCTTCTTCTGTCACATCTTCGACTTTTTTTGTAATCTTGTACCATGGCTGTCCTGTTTTTTCTGAAAGTCTGCGTGAGAGCTCCCTGAGCACCTCGGCTCGTGGATCAAATGTCTTGTATACTGCATGACCCATGCCCATTATTCTTCCGCCTTTTGCAAGTTTTTCTTTTATGATTGATTCAACCCTGTCTTCGGTTTGAATCTCAAGCAACATTTTCATCACTTGAAAATTTGCACCTCCGTGAAGTTCTCCGCTTAGTGCTCCTATGGCGGCACTAACAGCTGCATACATGTGTGCACGGGTGGAGGCAACCTCCCTTGCCGCAAAGGTGGATGCATTAAAGCTGTGCTCTGCATGCAAGATGAGACATATGTCAAAAATTCTGGAAATCTCAGAATCAGGTTCTTTTCCTGTCAGCATGTAAAGGAAATTTCCAGCATGTCCAAGTTTTGTTGATGGGGCGATAGTTTCTTTTCCGTTTCGAATCCTGTCCCAATATGCTATGATTATTGGAATTTTTGAGATAAGGTCAATTGCTCGATTATAATTTGTATGTCTGTCGTCTCCTCTTTCCTTGTCATATGCAGCTAGTTCTGACACGCGAGATTGGATGACATCCATGGGGTTGGTGGTTTTGGGAAGGTCCTTCAGACTTTTTTCTAGGCCTTCTGGTATTTTTCGGGCGTCCATCAATTTACTTGCAAAATCAGTCAAAACCTCTTCTGTTGGAAGATCATCGCTTAGAAGCAGACATGCAGTTTCTTCAAAATTTGATTTCTTAACCAGGTCTAAGATGTCATATCCTCTATAGATTAACTTGCCATTGATTCCGTCTATTGCACAAATCTTTGTATCGGCAACTTCGATGTTGCGAAGGCCTATGTTCTTTGTTTGCACCAGAGTATTATTGTAAAAATTATCTATTAAATTATTGCTAAAGGGGAAAAACGGTAAAAAATTAAGCACTAGGTCTAATCTGGCAACGTTGGAGCATATAGCAAAATTTTTCATGAATTATGTGAAATGGCTCAACTAGAAGACGACTTCATAAAGCTAGTCGATAATTTTGTAGTCGAGACAAAGGACCAGAAAATCCTAGATGAGATCTCTCAACTTGATCAGGAATCAAGGTTGCTTGGAATCTCATTTTATGACATGTATTGTGTGGTATTGCAAGATGGAATGAAACACAAAGCTCTGGTTTCAGAATTTAAGACATACATGAATCTCAAAAAACCTGCAACTTTTGCAGTCTAGACTAAACAACCAAGTAATTCGTTTTTGATTTAAATGAGGGTGGTTCTGCCTTGTTAATTCTATGG
>DATFDB010000061.1:0-3288 GCA_035252445.1 Nitrosotalea sp.
TCCTAACGAAGGAGTACGAGCTTATTTGTTTGATGTACGAAGATCTCTTGATAGAAAAGACACGGTTTTAGTTGATGTACGTTCTCCTAAAGAATTTTCAGGAGAAATAACTGCTCCTCCGGAATATCCAATGGAACATGCACAAAGAGGAGGTCATATTCCACGTGCAAACAACATTCCGTGGGCTACGGCTGTAAATGACATTGATGGAACCTTCAAAACTGTTGAAGAATTGAAGAAGAACTACGAAACAAAAGGAGTCACGCCAGATAAAGATGTGATCTGTTATTGCAGAATTGGAGAAAGGTCATCTCACAGTTGGTTCGTCCTAAAATACTTGTTAGGTTATCCTCAAGTCAGGAACTATGACGGTTCTTGGACTGAATGGGGTAATATGATTGGAAACCCAATTGAAAAATAACGAAGCTGAACAGGAATTACCTGTACTGCAAAAGGGCATATTCTATGCAATACGAGACGGCCCAAGCGATCTTATCATGGAAGATAAAACCAAAAGAGGCCTTACAGTACAAGAGCGATCAATCGATGAAAAATATAATGTAGAATCGGAAAAAGGCATGATCTACGACATGGATGGAATCGGTCACAAAGTAGGAATTCGATGGTTCTTTCCTAAGGAAAAATATACTTTTGAAAACGTGTTGGTGCATGCCAAAGAGATGGAAGAAAGATATCGAAAGATCCGTGAAGAAACGTGCCCTGATTACTAAGAAGGGTTTTTAAAGACTTTTTCTATTAATAACAATGTGTCACTTCTTCTAAAAGACAAAGTCTACACTGTCCAGTCCGGGACTTCAAAGAGAGGCATATATCCATTACATAGTTACAAGTTGGGACTTTACCGTTTACCAGTAAAATTAGAAGACAAATATGAAATTGATTCCATTGTTAGTGGTTTTAAGAAAACTTTTGTCATGGATCAATTTGCTGATAGAGTTTATGCAACATACCGCTGGAAAGAACAAAGCATGCCTGATCCAGATGACCGAGGATACAAGGAGATAGAACTTGAAGTACAAGTTGAAGTTGTAACAGGAGAGGTAGTTGATATGATATATCAAATCTATCCAGTTGAAAAATATGGTGACGGACTTTGGGTAAAAGACTATAGAAGAAAAGCAGATGCAAATGCAAAGATGATAATTGATACTATATTGCGTAATAGCGTTCTTGCCGACAAGATGGTTGAACACTTGGTAAAAACCAAGCAAGTAACACCAGAAGCTGCTCTCCAAGAATTGGAAGAGATGACACCACTTGCACAGATAGTTCCAAACGCTAAACCTAAACCAAAACCAGCAGCTCCTCCGCCTGGACAGGAAGCGCCACAAGCTGCAGAAATGGAGACTCCATCTGGTGCAAAGCCAGGTCCAATAGATGTAGAATTCAAGAAAAAGCTAAAGGTAACAGAAACATTCACCGCACCATCTAGTGGAGGCAAGATTAAGGTCTACGGCACAAGAAAAGGAAATGAAATATTGGGAATTTGGGGAGAATTCGTCTCAGTTGATTTTGATATATGTGTAGGAGATGGTGCATGCATAGATGCCTGCCCAGTCAAGGTTTACGAATGGGCAGAGTTTGCAGGAAACCCGTCATCTGAGAAAAAGCCTCTAATGGCAAGAGAGGTTGACTGTATATTCTGCTTATCATGTGAGAACGTTTGCCCTGTACAAGCAATCAAGATCTCAAAACGAGGCTAGTGAGAAAACAACGGTAGGGCTATAAGGACTTGTGAGTTGAAAGACTCCGATGCTAACACACACCGTACCTACCCCTTTTGTACAATTTCTATGGAATCTGTTTATCAGCATAGCCCTTGTAATAACTCTGTATACATGTAATTTCTACTATCTGGTATTTCTGGCACGACACAAAAGAAAAACAAAATCTGTAGAACTAAAAGAAACTCCTACTGTCACAATTCAGCTCCCAATTTATAATGAAAAATATGTAGCAGCTAGACTTGTAAATGCAGTTTGTGCACAAGATTACCCAAAAGAAAAGATGTGTATTCAAGTATTGGATGATTCTGATGATGATACATTTACCATCTTGGAAGATTTGGTAAATGATTACAAAAAGAAAGGGTTTGACATAATGCATGTAAGGCGAGGGAACAGAAAAGGGTACAAGGCTGGCGCTCTTCGACATGCGATGAGCTTTGCAAAGGGAGACTTTGTTGCCATATTTGACGCAGACTTTATTCCACCTTCATGGTTCCTAAAAAAAGCACTCTCATACTTTTGCAAGCCTGAAATAGGCTTGGTACAATGTAGGTGGGGACATGTTAACGAAAAGTATTCTGCTTTGACCATGGCACAAGCACTAAGCCTAGACTTTCATTTTCTGATAGAGCAAAAAGCAAAAAGCAATTCACATCTATTCATGAACTTTAATGGAACTGCTGGTGTGTGGAGAAGGGATTGCATTGAAGATGCTGGGGGATGGCATACTGCAACACTAGTAGAGGATCTAGACCTTAGCTATAGGGCACAGATGAAGGGATGGAAATGTGTCTTCATACCTGACATAGTGGTCGATGCAGAGCTCCCCGTGCAGATGAATGCTGCAAAGAGACAACAATTCAGGTGGGCAAAAGGGTCTATCCAATGCGCCATAAAATTACTTGGCGATGTAGCAATAAAGAGAATACCTATTGACACAAAGGTCCAAGCTTTTGTTCAGCTTACAAGACACATAGCATTTCCATTAATGCTAATGCAATTCTTAATTCTGCCAATACTTCTTGCTTCTAAAATTAATCTCTACATAGTAAGCGGGCTTCCAGCTCTTACAATACTGGCCTATCTTGCTATGGGACCACTGGTATACATTATGATAATTCGTGGCATGTATGAAACAAGCTGGAAGTCTAAGGTACTGTCGTATTTTTACATGGTATTTTACTCTGCAGGCATGTCAGTAAATAACACCGTAGCTGTGTTTGATGCCCTGTTTGGAAAGAAGAATGAATTTTTGCGTACTCCCAAGTTTGGAATAATAAAAAAGAGCGATGACTGGCGAGACAAAGCCTATGCTCTGCCTTTCACAAAAACAACATTGCTTGAGCTATTCTTTGGTGTGTATGGAATTATAGGTATATTCATTGCAATATTCTCAGAAAGTCCTATTTTTGCACCCATAATAGGAATCCAAACTATAGGATTTTTCTATATTGCATATCTTAGCATATCTCATTCAACATTTAAAAAAGGCAAATCAAGAAATATGCCCGTCGCATCAGGTAATCAAAGAATGGCAAAC
>DATFDB010000062.1:0-11613 GCA_035252445.1 Nitrosotalea sp.
ACTTTGTATGTCAGATATGCCATTGGATCAAGAGGGTTTGTCACAGGAATTATCATAGCATCTTTTGCAAATTTCTTTATGTTTTCAACCACACCTTTTACAATTGATGCGTTGATTTTCAACAAGTCCATTCTTGTCATACCGGGTTTTCTCCCAGACCCTGCTACGACAACCACAATGTCGGATCCTTTCATTTCAGAATAATCGTTTGAACCTCGAATATTCACATCTATTCCCTTTTCAGATAACATGTGGTTAAGATCCATAGCTTCTCCTTGTGGCAGACCTTGTACAACATCAAGTAGAAGAATTTCATCTGTTACTTTTCTTAATGCAGTAAAAAGTGCAGCCGCGCCGCCCACTTTACCAGAACCAATAATTGTAATCATATTCTGGCGTCCATTTATTCACTAATTAAACCTCACTATTTTTTCAAGAAGAGTGTAAGGAAATTGCTTTAGCTGAAATTACAATTTATATGCATTCAAAACGTTTTACAGAAACATGGTTCTTGTGATTGATGCGCAGGTAGCTGGTATTTCGGGAGACATGCTGCTTGCTGCTCTTGTAAATATTGGAGCCAACAAATCCAAGATTATAGATGGTGTTTATGTCTCAGAAAACTATCTAAAAGGGTCTAAAATTCAAAAGATGGATTTTGAAAAAATAATAAAACATGGAACTGAAGCTACTAAATTATCCTTAGATGTAAAAGAAGACACTCATGAAAGAAAAGGAATTGAGATCCAAGATTGCATATTACAAACATCAGACAAAATTGGATTATCTGAAAAGGCCAAGGTCTTTGCAAAAGAAAGCATCAGATCTCTAATCATGGCGGAATCCAAAATTCATGGAGAACCTGTAGAATCCGTTCATTTTCATGAAGCGTCAAGCATAGACACTGTCATAGATGTCATTGGTTCAGCGATAGCTCTTGATGATTTGAAAGTTTTTTCTGAAGAAATTGTTGCTACACCGGTTGCAGTAGGAGGAGGAACTTTGAATTTTTCTCACGGTGTTACATCAAACCCAGCTAGTGCGATCTTGGAGATATTTTCTCATTCGGATATGATAGTTAGTGGAGGTATGGTCCGGGAAGAACTCACAACACCTACAGGAGCAAGCTTACTGGTAAACCTAGCAGACAAATATTCAGAGTTTTACCCACCAATGAAAATCAAATCAATCGGGTATGGCGCAGGTAGTAGAGATTACGAAGGATTTCCAAATGTGTTGAAAATAGTCAGAGGAGAACAAATCTATCAACTAGAACAAGATTCGGTCCAAATTATTGAGACAAATATTGATGATGTATCTGGGGAAGTTATTGGTCAGATGATTGACAAGTTGATTTCAATCGGGGCAAAGGATGTTACTGTAACCCAAGCTATTACAAAAAAAAATAGACCAACTAATCTTGTTTCTGTTATATGTGATTCGTCTAACCTTAATGATATGATTAACACAGTTATCTCGGAAACAGGAACATTGGGGGTGAGGGTTAGAACATCTAATCGATATATTGTTCCAAGAACCGTTATTTCTGTACCAGTGATGATTCATGGTAGGAATTTTACTGTACAATGCAAAGTGGCTAAAAATAACAAAGACATGAAGAATTTCAAAGTGGAGGCCAATGACGTAAAATTAATTTCAGAAGCATTAGGAATTTCTTTTATAGATGCAAACGCATTGATTATTACAGAAGTAAGACAAAAGTTACATTTGAAATGAACAAGTTAGAACAGCTAATCAAATGGTTTGATGGAAAGAACAAGGTCTTAGTAGCACTATCAGGCGGTGTGGATAGTGCACTTGTAGCATATGCATCTTACAGATCACTTGGTGAACGTGCAGTAGCAGTTACTGCGGATTACAAAACTTTAGCCCAAGAAGAATTAAACTCTGCAAAGAAGATTTGCTCAGAGATAGGGATACAGCACATCGTAACTGAATATAATGAACTGGACAATCCAGATTTTGTTAAAAATGACAAGAACCGATGTTTTCATTGTAGAACACAGTTAGCTACTCATTTGATTGAACTATCAAAGAACTATGATGACAACATAATAGTTGATGGTACTAATCTTGACGACCTAGGAGAATATCGGCCTGGAATAGCCGCGCTGCGAGAAAATGGGGTTCGTAGTCCTCTAGTTGAAGTAGGCATAACTAAAACTGAGGTGAGGGATTTTGCAAGAAAAGTTGGTCTTTCAGTCTATGATAGGCCATCAAATTCATGCCTTGCCTCACGCATTCCGTGGGGCCATGAGGTAACTGCTGAAAAATTAGCAAGAATTGAAAAAGGCGAAAACATAGTAAAGCATCTTTTGGGAGCAAGACAAGTCAGAGTACGGGATTTTGGAAAAGAGGCAAGAATTGAAGTAGGGCAAAATGAACTATACTTACTTGCAGACTTGCAAAAGGTTTCCATATTGACCGAACGTCTCAAGGATCTTGGATTTGAATCAGTATTGATTGACCAAGACGGATATCGTCCTGGCAAATTAAATGTGATAGCAGATTGATCTATTTAGACAACGCAGCATCAACACCAGTTCATCAAAAAGTAATAGATGAAATGATTCCCTACTTTAGAGAACAATATGGAAATCCATCTTCCATACACAAACTTGGTAGAACCGCAAATGTAGCAATACAAAACTCTAGGAAAAGAATAGCAGAACTGATCAATGCAGATAGCAAAGAAATTCTTTTGACATCTGGGGGTACAGAATCAAACAATACTGCAATTTACGGAGTAGCCTTACAAAGAAAAGGCGGACACATAATCACATCTTCCATAGAACACGATGCCATACTAGAACCTTGTAAACGACTTGAAAAAGAAGGATATCAAGTATCGTATCTTCCTGTGGACAAACATGGGCTTGTAAATGTAGATGATTTGCAAAATGAAATTTCACATGATACGTGTCTTATTACCATAATGTTCGCAAATAACGAAGTTGGAACTATTCAACCAATAAAAGAAATTGCAGACATCGCGCATAAGAATAACATAGTTTTTCATACAGACGCAGTACAGGCAGTTGGTAAGGTTCCAATCAATGTTAATGATATTGGAGTTGACTTGCTTTCCATATCTTCCCACAAATTAAACGGCCCAAAAGGCGTGGGCGCACTATACATAAGAAAAGGAACCAACATATCCCCTCTCATACTTGGCGGGGGCCAGGAGAATGGGTTGAGGTCAGGTACTGAAAACGTTGCAAGCATAGTAGGATTTGGGATGGCCTGTAAATTAGCAAGAGAAAACATGGATCAGAATATTATTCATTTTAAAAGGCTCACCTCTAAACTGATTACACAAGTCCTGTCCGAAATACCAGAAGCTAGCCTTAATGGACATGTTGAAAAAAGAATTCCAAACAATACACATTTTACATTTCTTGGAGTCAATGGTGAAGACCTGATCATTAAGCTTGATGAAAATAAAATTGCTGCATCTACAGGCTCTGCCTGTTCTGTGCGCATACAAAAGGCATCACATGTGCTTAGATCAATGGGTTTTTCACATGAAAAAATAACTGGCTCCCTACGTTTGACTGTAGGAATTACAAATACTGAAGAAGAGATTGACCAGACCGTGGAAGTATTGAAAAAAGTGATACAAGAGTTACGCGTAGTATCACCATATAAGACCAAATACAATTTCTAGAGTTTAACGATTATTCAGCTATTGATTCATTGAGGTAATACTTGAAATTGATATCCATTTTTTATAGTCAATGGTACTAGGGAGTCCATACCGTTCCAAACATAGATTTCTGCAGAATAACTTCCAGGGTTGGTTGGAACCCACGAGAGTTTTTCCGTTGCTTCGTTTGAAGGACCTATCGAGTCGTTTATCCATTTCAAATAAATGACTTTGCCTTGACTGTCTTTTATTTGAACAATATAGGAAATCTTTTGATCATTTTGATAGTCCCCGTTTGAAATTATATCGTTAAAGGATATTGGTTGACCAACTGTCGGATTTTGCAACAGAGGTCTTCCATTCTCATTACTCATTTGTGTAACATGCGTAATCTTTGGAGTATAAGCTGGAGTAGTGACAGATGTGTATGATTGAGTAGGCGGAGTAGATTGTGTAGATGATGGAGCTGGTGTAGATGTTTGAGAAGCAACTGTTGATCCTATTACAACGGATCTTCCTGATGCATCAGCATAATCATGGTACCAAGCCTGTACTATTCCTCCTACAGGTGATATCAATGAAGTTCCATCTTCGCTACATATCCAAGAGGGCATTTTGAATATGCCTTGAAATACGCCTGAGCCAGGTGCGGTTTCAGTAAGAGTAAACCCAGAAGCAGCCAGTCCACCGTGAAATACTCCATTTATCGTACATTGGTGAAATCTGAATCCCTTTATCCATACCTCAAGCAGTATATTTCCACTAGCATCTCCTACTGTATCTGCTGCAGGAGAGTTAGGATCATTTACAGTTGAAAAAGACTGTATTGTATCAGCAGATGAAGCAAGGTCTGGATCATAAACTGTTATAGTTACAGGTGAACCAATCTTGTAGTTTCCCGAATCAAGTGTTACTACTCCTGTATGTGTTGGGAGGCTGTTTTTCGAGGTAACAGTGGTTGGTTGACCTCCAGGCGAAGAACCAGTAATGGAAAAATTAATTCCGTTTTGATTTACCAATTGTCCGTTTACAAAAAATACTATATTACTACCAAATGTAGACAGAGTTTTTATGAAATTTGGATCAAATTGATTTAATTGGTTTGCCACTACGTATTCAATAGTACCCGTGAAAACACCTGAGCCCAGGGATGTCTCTTGAAGCTCAGCTCGATATACCGCATTGTTCACTGTTTGACTATTTTTCATTCCAAAAGAAAATACATCAAAAACTATTGGTTGCGTGTCTGTTTCATGTGAAACAATACCACTTGAGCTGCCAAAGTTGATTTCTAGATAAACCGGAGATGATGAAGATTGTGATTTAATTGAGGATATTACAGAATCACTAATCTGGACTAGACCATTTCCAGAGGAAATGGATCCTGGTGCCAATATCTGAACAGATGAGATACTAGACGCGCTACCAAAGTGAAGCGTCATGCTAGTGCTTGAGAATGAATTAACGCCAAGTTGTTGTTGAAATGACCTTAAATCATAATTAATCCAGTTAGTTCCACCTGAATTAGTCTGCGTGGGATCAATAATTAGATCCTGAAGTGTACCCGCAGTGATTCCAAGATTCAGCGTCATTTCATAAAAATTAGTAGACTGAGTCTGTCTTGTATCTATCATCAGTCTAGCAGAATTTGAGTCAGGAACACTAGAAGAAACAGAGACCGGATTTGAAAGGCTGTTTTGGGTTGAATAAAAATTCACGTCTGAAGCGCCAATCAATGTAACTGGGCTTCCAATCTTTAGTGTTGGCACTACGGCTGAACTTCGAAAGACGTTTAATGTTTCAATGATCCCAGAGTTTAAAACTTGATTTGGATCAGTAAGTGAAATAGTTTCTCTTTGTCCAGGTCCAAATTGGTTTTGTCCAGTGCCAAGAATAAGACCTGCAGTAGAAGTACCAGAAACAATAGAGGTGGATTGAAGATCATATTCAATGATACCGGATTGAGATCTTGGGGCATTTTGCAATATACCAATTGTGGATATGCTACCATAATCGCTCTCAAAGATTCCAGTGTTGAGACCGGTTTCTACAAACGTTACCAATTTGTCATAGGTCACGCCATTTGCAGTTATAGATGAACTAGTTTCAAGAGCATTCGTCTTCAAATTTATAACATTACCTAGATTCATCTCTACTTTGCCATTGTCTTTAAAGCCCAAATTACTAAGATACGGCGAGAGGTTTACAAGTCCCGATGTGCTACCACCACCAGATTCTGGAAATGCTTGATAGAAAGTTGCCTCAGGATTGCTGACATTAAATGTCCACGAGTCTGTTGCAGTCGGATCTTCATCTAATTGGATATCATTTATTGTTGCAAAGACCTCAGAGCCTGCAGAATATGCACTCCTATCAAGTTTTATAGAAATATTTGGAATATCAAAGTATGTAAGATTAACACTTTGTGTCCCTGTTGCACCATTGTATTCTATGTTTACATCATCACTAAATGAAAAAAGCTGAATTACAGGCCAGATGTTTGGATTAACTCCAATTTGTCCAGGAGGCAAATTTGGATTTGTATTCAATGATGGGGGATTTTTGACGACATTATTCTGGTTTACTGCCGGAGGTTGTGGTGTACCACTGCATATTCCAAATGATGCCAGTCCTTGAGTTGTTCCTGAAAGCCCATTAGAGTCAGGAATTGCAATACCGTCAGTTTGGGAAAAATCAGCTCCCAGTACAGATAATGGAGTAGAAGACGAGCAGAAAACTCCAAAGTCCATGTTTTCACCGGCTTGACCCCCTAGCGCTATCTGATCTGCTTGTTTAGCAGCATTTGTATTAGCAAAAAATGCATACCAATAACCATCAGATGCTTGTGCCATGCGAAGTTGCCTTCCATTTACACTAATATTTGGTTCACCTTGGGCTTGATCTAATTGCACATTATCTCCCTTAACTATCACTTCAATAACCATTGCTCCGGAAAAATGGTTTTGGAAAATGCTGTTTTCTGCGGACACAAATAAGTTAGGATGATCTGAATATCCTTTAGCATTAGGTGTTAACATTTGTGGAAAAATAAGAAGCACAAGTAACAAAATGGCATATGCTTTGTACAATGTGTTCCAATAATTTCTTCTTAGAATTAACCTTGTCGAAGGATTTATGCATATTCTACAAATTTCATAGGTTCCAATACATAACAATAGCTAAGTTTTAACTAAGGTTTACAAGAGCTTCAAATATGATAAATCCAAAGACAATACTCATAATCAGCGGAATACTTGTGATAATTGGAATATCAATTTCATTTTTTCAATCTGAGACTGAAACAAGTAATCTTGCTTCATCACAACAAGATCTATCCCCTGATTCATTCATGAATGTCACCAATAGCTTAGACCCAACAAAAAGCAAGAATGGAGTTTATTCAGTTCAGATATCAGACTTTAAAAATGGTGATGTTTTGAGTGCCAGCGTTATTGATCCTAATGGAAATTTTATCATTACAAAATCAATAACAAAAAGTCCATTTCAGGAAAATTTCACAATATCTTCAACAGGTACATATGAGTTAAAAATACAAAACACTGCTCAAGTAGACATGCAGGTACTTGGAATTATTGGATATTATCCAGAAGGGGCTACAATGCTTGATGCGTTTAGTGTGATAGTCTTGATAGTAGGTTTGAGCGGTCTTGCCATAGGCATGATGTATTTTATAAAAAATCGCGGCAAGAGAACTAGTTGAGAAATTGGTCTAGCTCTGTCAATCCATCTACAACACCGTCAAAGTTTTCATCAGATTCCATGATTTTGTTGAGTTTGTCAGTGTCTACACCAAATGTGACATTTTGTCCACTTTGCTTTACTACAACAAATCCATGCTCAATAGTGTATGCAAGGCGATCTTTTATCTCATTTTCAGATATTTGCAGTCGTTTAGCAAGATAGACAGAATCTTTTTCACCGTTCTCCAATTCGGTCAAAATTACAGATACGTTGGGATCAATAAGAACGTCTAACATTTTTCGTTTATCAAAATTATCAGTCATATTTACCAGCCACGCTTTGAACCAAGTATTTTTTTCTTATTTGAAATAAAATCACTGATGAGGATTTTATCAATTTTTTCAGGATTAATATAATATGCTCTACCTTTTAGGTGCTTTTCCAAGTTTTCAACATAGCTTAGAAGCTCTTCTTCTTCGCTTACCATTATTGTATCAATCTCAATTCCTTCTCGTTTACATTTTTTTGCTTCTTGTAATGTTTTAGCATCAATGGCAGGATCTACTTGCTTATATCGGTAACATAGGTATACCATTTCATCTCTAATATCCAGTTTTGTTTGTCTCTCTGTTTTCATTTTATTTAGAGTTACATCATCAGGTTTGTAAAAATGAGAATATGGTTTGTCTGATAAGATAGCAGATTTTTGTGACTCATCGTCTACAAAACATGCAGATGGTTGTCCGTCTGTAATTAGAACTATTCTTTTATTGTGTGAACCGTCTTTTTTTAATATTTTCAGAGCTAGGCGAAAAGCGGCTTGGTAATTTGTATAGTGTAAGAAATTGTCATTTGCATCATAAGTCTTAAGATATGGAATGTCATGTGGTTTGACTTCGGACGCCAAGGAACCAAATCCTACAATATAGATAGAATCGTTGGGGAAGAATTTCTTATTCAGTACGTATAATGCCCATAATGCTTTCTTTGCAGCTTCTATCCTACTTCCCTCGCCAGAATTCAAGGAGTATTTCATAGTAGAGCTTAGATCAATACAATACACAACTCCCACCTTCACCTCTTCTCGCGTTTCAAATTTTTCAAAATCCTCAAACTCTATTTGAATTGGAAATTCCATTACTGATTTTTTATTTTTAGATCTTTGTACAGCATTCAATATTGTTTTTGGAATGTCAAGATTTTTGATGTCATCATCGAGATCTAGTTTTTTAGTGGTATCAAGTATAGTGCTGCCAGAACCTATGTTTTTCGTTTCATGAAGTCCAAATCCCCCTTCGTTAATTGCTTTTATTATGTCCTCTAACATTCTCTGACCAATCTCGAAAAATCCTTTGTTGGTAAGCCATTTTTTATCGTCTTTTATGTAGCCTCTTTGCTGAAGATATTTTGTGATTGGATCGTTGTTACCATGAATATCAAGCTCGTTTTTCTCTTCATCAACTTGGGATTGCGATGACTGTTCTCGTGTTATTCCTTGAAGTGTTTTTTCTAAATCCTGTACAGAAGGAGTTTTTTCCTTTAATACTTGTTTTGCCATCATTTTCAAAATTTTGCTTAGTTGTTCATTTGATACCTCAGAATCATCGGAGCCTTTCGAATTTTTTTCTTCATTTAGAAAATAGACGAAACGTGTTGCGTTATGCAGCAACGTACGAGCCCTCTTTCTTGTCTAGAATCTTAGGTTCTATTGAATATAGACCTTCAAGGATTAATTCTAATGTTGCTGCCCTAAGCTCATGGCGTTCCTTCTCAGAAAACTCTAAAGATTCTGATGAGATATTATGTTTTTTAGCCTGGTTTACAAATTCAGCTTGTTCTAACAACACATTTTGGTAGATTTTATCCACCAAATCTGACAGAGATTTGAAATTTTTGAGTTGGTTCTCGTATGATGATTCCATGCTATTAGAGCCCAAAATTGCTTGCGATACTATGAAATTTTTACCTGCGAATTCCTTTTTGATTATCTCATAAATGCCTTGATCTATGGTTTTGAGATATTCCAGTGACGTATCTTTCATAGCACTATCAATCAGACCCTTCAGAGTTTTTTGGCGATTTTCCGCAGTGTCGTCCAGTTCAGCAAGTTCAAACTTGGCACATTGTCCAATACAATAAACGTCATCGGGCCTAGGCAATGGCAATATGTTATGAGATAATGCTCTTGTTCTCTCTGCTTCTCCTACTAACAGTTCAAGTCCATGTACACTCATTCTAACACTAACTCCTTTGTCTTGGTTAATTTCTCGACTTGAGCGTGCATTTTGTGCCACTCTTATCAAGGCCTTGAGCATAAAAATTGGAATAAATGACTTTGGTATCCTAGATTCTTGAGCAACTATAAGCATTTCATCGTTTAATGTTTTTGGGTAGTGTGTATGTATATGACTCTTCAATCTGTCATATAATGGCTCAATTATTTTTCCAGCATGCGTGTAGTCTATTGGATTTGCAGTAGCAAAAAACACAGTTTTTGGTTCAAAAATTACAGGGTATGATCCTGTAGTAAATCTCCCTTCTTGCAATACTGAAAGAAGTGCTACTTGTTTTCTTGTATCAAGAACTGGAAGTTCATCGATGCAAAACAATCCATGTTTTGCCTGCATTAATTGCCCTGGAGAATACGATTCAATTTCATACATCTCCGTACCCTTTTTCGTTACTTTTATTGCATCAATCTGTCCCACTAAATCTTTTACAGAGATGTCCGGAGTTGCAAGAACATATTTGAATCGATCCTTACCAGACATCCATTCTATTGGAGTTTCAAGCTTATTGTCACGAATTTTTTTCATACTATCAGAATCTATGTAAAACTTGGGACTTGAAATGTCACTTTGTTTGTCTTGCAACAATAGAGTTAGTTCACTAGCTGGCATATCCATTGGACAATCATTTGTGATGCTTCCCCGTATTACTGGCATTGGAGAAAGCAGGTTTTCTGCAATTGTCTGAGCAATCTTTGTTTTGGCTTGACCAATTTGACCAATTAACATAATGTCATGGCGCGATAAGATAGCACGATCTAGTGCAGGTATGACACTATCATCAAAACCTATTATGCCGGGATATTTCGTGCTATTGGCCTTCATTTTTGAGGCCAAGTTTCTTCGTAGCTGTTCTTTAGCTCCTACTATCTTGTAGTTAATTTCTAGTAGGGCACCCAGGGTCTTGATCTGTTTATAGTCCTCAGGGACTCCTGCCATTATTTCGGCATATTTTGGTTCTGAAGAATAACTATGATTAACAAAATTTTCAAAATCCGGTTCCAATATACTAAATACAATCTAATTCTGATTTAAAGTATTATTTGTTTTAGTATGGTTTTTATCGGGGATAAAGGGGTTTTTCAATACTTGTCTTCACAGGAATTTAGACACATTGTTAGGATCGCAGGTAAAGACATACCTGGTACTAAAAAGACGATAATAGGAATAAGTCAAGTAAAAGGAATGGGTTACAATTTTGCAAAATCAATCTTAGACATATTAAAAATAAATCCCAATAGCAATGTAGGTTTCCTTACCGAGTCTCAAGTTGAAGAAATTGAAAAGGCGATGAGAAATCCATCAACAGTCAATATACCTTCTTGGTTTCTCAATAGAAGAAAAGACATTGATTCAGGAAATGATTTGCATTTGATTACTTCTGATATAGATTTCAATGTACGAAATGATGTTGAGAGAGAGAAAGGAATGAACAGTTGGAGAGGATTTCGTCACACTTATGGATTAAAGGTTAGAGGCCAAAGAACTCGCACCACAGGAAGAAAAGGCGGTGCAGTTGGAGTCCGCAAAGGCGGTAAAGTATTACCTGCCGGTGCTCCAGCTGAGGGCGCAGCAGCTCCCGCAGCTGCTGGAGCAGCTCCTGCAGCCGCACCAACTGACAAAGGTGCAGCAGTTCCTGCAGCTGCTGCAAAGGGTGCTGCGGCTCCTGCAAAAGACACAAAGCCTGCAGCTGCAAAACCAGCCGCTGCAGAAAAGAAGGCAAAATAGGTGAAAACAGATGGGAGATCATCCAAAAAATTCTCGCAAAATGTGGAGAAAGCCAAAACGACCTCTAAATTATGATTTACTAAATGAGGAACTCTATGTTCTCGGAACTTATGGCCTCAAAAATAAGAGAGAACTATGGAAGGCACATACAGAACTTTCTAGAATTAGAAATCAAGCAAGATCTCTTTTGGCTTTAACACAAGATGTAAGAAGTAAGAAAGAGCCGAC
>DATFDB010000063.1:0-3154 GCA_035252445.1 Nitrosotalea sp.
CAACCCATGGCAAATACCATATTATGCCAATTTCATGTTTCCTGGCGATTCAAGTAATGGCGACTTTAAGGTATACGTAGACGGCAACCAGATAAAACCCCTGATAAGCACAGATAACGATACCAAAAACTGGCATGTTGCATTCAATGTCAATTACGGTCAGCACAAGGTGACAATTTCAGGTTTTGAGCCAAATTATGTTCCAAGCAATGACGAATACTTTTACCTTGATGCAAGATCTGCGCTGATAGCTTGGGCAGGATTGTCAACATTTACTATTTCAGATTCAAAACTGCTAGAAGTTCTTGGAATTCAAGGCCATCATGTCCCATCATGGGTAAAAAATACTGTCAGTTTCATGATATACGACAATGTACCTGTAGATGATGTTATCAACGAAATAAAATACCTAAAGCAGTCTGGAATAATAAAATAGATAGATCAAACAAGTTGCTTTATAGATTTTCTCAAAATTACCACAAGTATGACTGAGAGTACAGAAATTAGTGCAGCTGTAAGAAATATTTTGTCATACGCCAATTCAGTCGGAAAACTACCAACGACTTGAGGTATCGTGCCTTGATCCATTTGTTGATACATGCCTGCAAGCGACGGCCCAATTGAATTTCCCACCAAAGCCAAAAGCACAGTCATGCCAAGCGAAATTCCTTCCGATTTTTGCGGAGACTGCATCAAGACAATGTTAAAGGCACCCACAATTGAAAACGATAGTCCGACAGAGATTACAGTTAGTGTTGCAGATATCATAAATTCAGTAGAGTGAAATGCCAAGATACTAAAGAATCCAATTGTACAAATTATTGTTCCAAGAACAGTTAGTTTGAGGTTACCAATTTTTGCTAGAAAGAGCCCTGATGCTGCAGAGACTACAAGCGAGACTATCATAAATGGAAGTTGAACGTTTGCTATTGATACTGGATCTCCTCCAAAGCCAAGCGGTTGTGGGCTGCGTATTAGTATAGGAATGGTCTGGTATACCATGAAAGTTGAGGTTCCAACTGTCATTATGATTATGTTTGATGGTAAAAGCACCTTGTTGGCAAGAAGTTTAAGGTCGATTAGTGGATGAGCTACTCTCTTCTCAATGTTTACAAAAATTACCACAGATATCGCAGCTGCTATAAAAAATGCTAAAGATTCAAAATTACCAGAACTTATCTCTTGAAGATAAGACAAGCCCATCAGTGACAAGATTACTATGACAGATAATGCAATGGCTCCCTTGACATCTATTTTTGTTGATTGAGTATTTTCTTGTTTGAGTTTTTTAATATAGATGAACCTAGCCATTATCAGAGCCAATCCAACTGCAATTGGAAATACGGAGAAAAATGTGGCATGCCACCCATAAGCTAGAATTATTTTTGCACCAATTAGTAATCCTACTACTGCTCCTCCAAAAAATGTTGAAGTAAAAATGCCTTGGGCCATTGCAAGCTTCTGAATTGGAAAGATATCTCGCACAATGCCAAACCCAATTGGGAACATAGACATCCCTACACCTTGAGCAATCCTTGCCAGTATCATGAACGGGAATGTATTTGCAAAACCTCCAGCAAGTATGCCTGTAGAATAGATGACCATCACGATCAAAAGTATTTTCTTTTTTCCGTAGATATCTGAAAGTTTACCAGCTATTGGTGTCATGACTGCTCCCGCAATCAGATACGATGAGAGAATCCAAGAAGATGTGTTGTATGATATGCCAAAGTCTTTTATAAAATCAGGAATTGCAGGCAAGACCATTGTTTCGCCATACATGGTAACAAGAGCAAGACAGCTTATGATGGCAAGTGCAATCCAAGCGGAAGATGAAACTGTTATAGGAGAATTGCCATCATTTGAGTATCGTTCCTGATTTTCTTTGTCAGACATTATATCTAATTCCTATTTTTGCTCAGATCGACTAATTTATTGTATCGTAGCATTGAAACGAGGTTATCCATAGGCCAAACTATTTTACCCTCAATTAACGACACATGGTCCAATCCTGTCTTGACTTTCATTTGTATAGCGACTATATTCTAGTAACCATATAAACAGGTAAGTGAAGCGCTAGAAATCAGGTTAACTTACGGTAATCTGATTGATTGTATTTAGCTAGATTCCCTTTTCGTTTAAAACCAATGCAAGCAGGGCAGCGCGTGTGTCTTTTCCATACTGAGCCTGCTTGAAGTATTTCGCATTGTCTGTGGAATCAAGTTTGTGCGAAATCTCATCAAGACGCGGTAGAGGATGCATTATGATGACATCATTTTTCATTTTCTTTAAAAGGTCATTTCCAATCTTGTAACTGCCCTTTACCTTGACATATTCTTCCATGTCAGCAAACCTTTCCTTTTGAATTCTTGTCACATATACAACATCAAGATCATCGAGGTTTTCTTCAAGATCAGTTGTTTCTTTATAGGAAAGTTTTTTTCGAATTTCGTATGTAGAGTCTGAACGGATTTTCAGCGAAGGAGGAGATATCAACTTCACATCTACCTTGTAATTGCTCAGCGCATACAAAAGCGAATAGACTGTTCTTCCATATTTTAGATCTCCCACTATACCGATTTTAAGACCGTCAATTTTCTTCTTCTCCTTTCTAATTGTATAAAGGTCTAGTATGGCCTGTGTTGGATGTTCTTCTGTTCCACTACCTGCATTGATAAGAGGTTTTTCTGAAACTTCAGCTGCAAACCTACTTGATCCGTCAAGTTGGTGTCGTAGGACAACCACATCAGAGTACAGCGACATTATTCTTACAGTGTCAGCAAGGCTTTCACCCTTTTTTGCAGAAGATGAAGATGCGTCAGCTATGCCAAGAGAAGTGCCACCTAGTGAAGCCATGGCAGCTTCAAAGCTCAGTCGTGTCCTAGTGCTTGGTTCAAAGAACAGATACCCAAGAGTTTTTCCTCGAGCAATTTCTCTTCTTTCGTTTGGATTCATTCCAATTATTTTGTCAGTTGCCTGAAAAACTTCCTCAAACTTTTGTTTATCAAAATCGCGTACCGAGACAATATCTTTTTGGAAAAAAGTATTGCTCATCGCAGTTCACTGTTATATAGTAGTGGTACAAAAACTATTCCAATGTCAGAATCAGACCTGATTGTTCGAAAGATCAAAAACGGTACAGTCATTGATCACA
>DATFDB010000064.1:0-3906 GCA_035252445.1 Nitrosotalea sp.
GCAAAAGGAAGAATCTGTAATGAGGCTTTTACAAGAGGCAGTGAGTGCTATTGAATCAATGAAAGCAATAGGAGATTCAGCAAATGAGACACTCGTGCCAGTAGGTATGGGGGCTTATGTAAAAGCAAAGATAGAACCAAACGAAAAAGTAATTGTCCATGTGGGAGCCGGTACTTCGATTGAACAAGATAAAGAATCTGCAATCAACTATGTAGAGGCTAGAATAAAGGAATTAGAAATCGTACTTCAACAACTAGCAGCACAAAGACAAGAAGTATCAATCAGACTCGATCAGGGACAACAAGAAATGAACAGACTTATACAAGCAAGCCGCGGTTCTACGCAGTAAGGAAATCTGTCATGTTTGATAAATTACGAAATGCCTTTTCTTCAGCAGTCAAAAGCCTTGGAGAAAAAGAGCTAAAGGAGAAAGATATTGATGAAGTTTTATTTGAGCTTGAGATAGCCCTGCTAGAATCAGATGTAGCAACCGAAGTGATTGATCTGATAAAGTCTGACTTGAAAAAACAACTAATCGGTACTACCGTTCAAAAAGACACGATAGATGGATTTGTCAAACAAAGCTTGAGGGAAAGCATTTCAAGCATGTTTAACTCTACGCCAAAAATTGACATTCTATCTAACATCCAAAAGAAAAAGGAAAAGGGAGAACCATACATTATTTCATTTATGGGAATAAATGGGACTGGAAAAACTACTACTATAGCAAAATTTGCCAATCTTTTGCGAGAAAATAAATTCTCTGCAGTAATTGCAGCCGCAGATACATACAGGGCTGGGGCGATTGAGCAGATAACAGAGCATGGAAAACGACTAAACATAAAGGTCATAGCACAGAACTATGGTTCTGATCCAGCGGCTGTATCGCGCGATGCCGTATTGTATGCAAAATCTCACAAGATTGACTGTGTATTGATAGATACCGCTGGAAGGATGCAGACAAGCAAGAACCTGATGGACCAGATATCTAAAATCAACAAAGTGGTAAATCCAGATCTAAAATTATTCGTAGGTGACTCGCTGGCAGGAAATGATACTGTAAGCCAGGCAAGGGAATTTCACAACTATACTAAATTTGATGGTGCAATACTCACCAAAAGCGATGCAGATGCACGCGGGGGAGCTGCAATATCTATAGTAAAAATAACATCAAGTCCAATTCTTTACCTAGGCGTAGGCCAGGAATACAAAGACCTGAAACCCTTTGACAAGGACATTTTTCTTGAATCCATATTTGGGCAGCAAGAATCTGTGCCTGAAATACAACAAAAAGAAAAAACCACGCATCAACCAGAAAGAAAAGAGTTTGAAGAAAAGAGTTTGAAAAGGCAGGAACCGCAAGTCGAGATAAAAGAAGTAAAACCCGAAGTCATAGAGGCCAAGACTGTACAGTCACCTGTAGAGAAAGTTGAAATCAAAACTGAGAAAGAAGTCATTGTAAAACCTGAACCAAAGATAGAACCAAAACCTGAACCAAAGATCAAGCAGGAAGTAAAAACTAAACCTGTAGAAGATATTCCGGACGATGATGATCCTTTTGCTGGAATAGAAACTAAAGATATTGAAAAATATTCTGATTTGTATGATGTGCCGCCTCCCGAGACAGATGACGAGGCAAGAAAACTTGCATCTAAAATACGAAGATGGATTTCTGACGGCAGGCCAAAATCGACAAAAGAAGATAAAAAAGATGTTATTGAGGAAGAAATTGATGAAGTATCTGAAGATGAAAAACCAAAAAAGAAGCGCTCAATGTTTGGGTGGATGAAGAAATGAAATTAAAAACAAAAGATCTGCTAACGCTCAACGAACTCGGAAAGCCAGAGCTATCTGCAATAATCGATGATGCAATAAAAATGAAAAAGGATCTAAAGGAAGGAATCACTCGACCTCTTCTTAAAAATAAAACACTTGCAATGATTTTCCAAAAACCATCTACACGAACTAGGGTAAGCTTTGAAACTGGAATGTTTCAGCTAGGCGGGCATGCTTTGAACTTATCTGCAGATGAACTGCAACTAAAAAGGGGTGAAACCATTGAGGATACTGCAAAGACACTTTCGCGATATGTCGACTTGATAATGGCCAGGGTTTATTCTCATGAAGAATTAGAATTACTTGCAAAAAACTCACCCATTCCTGTAATAAATGGACTTTCTGACATTTTCCATCCATGTCAAATATTGGCAGACCTTATGACAATCAAGGAAAAGAAGAAAAAACTAGACGGGCTCAAACTTGCATGGATTGGTGACGGTAACAATGTATGTAACTCAATGATATATGGATGCGCAAAATCCGGCATTGAAATTAACATAGCAACCCCGAAAGGATATGAACCAAGTCACGATGTCATAAAAGAATCAAGTAAACTAACTGAAGTAAAACTATCAAACAGTCCTGAAACTGCAGTCCATGGAGCAGATGTTGTAGTTACAGACACTTTTGTTTCAATACATCATCAGACAACTGACAGAACAAATGACTTTCTTCCGCGTTTTCAAGTAAACTCATCTTTGATGAAAAAAGCCAAATCATCTGCAATTTTCATGCATTGTCTGCCTGCTAAACGAGGTCAAGAGGTAACAAGCGACGTAATTGACGGCTCGCAGTCAGTGGTATGGGATGAAGCTGAAAACAGACTTCATGCTCAAAAAGCTCTTATGGTAGCATTGCTGCGACGAGTCTAACGTTTATAAGAGCTTCACAAAAATTTTTTGTAAACAGGTAGTATAGATGGCATATTCGCAAATATTGCGCAGATCTCGTGAAGAGAAAACCAACTATGGTAGAAGAAGAAATCTTCTCATGGGTAGGAGAGACTATATCACAGTTCAGATATCAAACGAAAACACACTTGTACAGATTCACAAGCCAGAAATGTCAGGAGACAAAGTCCTGTCATCAGCTCATTCTAGATCTCTTTTGAAAAAAGGCTGGAAGGGTTCAAGAAAAAGCATTCCAGCTGCTTATCTGACAGGTTATCTTGCAGGCAAAAAAGCACTTGCTAATGGTGTTGATAATGCAGTTCTTTATGTTGGTACTAGAAGATACACACAAAGAATTGCAGCAGCATTGAAAGGAATAATAGATGCCGGACTTGAGGTACCCGCAGATGAGGAAACATTTCCTTCTGCAGAAAGGATTACTGGAAAATATCTCAAAGTCGCAAATGAGATTGATAAAATAAAATCCACAATAGATAGCGAGGTTAAAAAATAATTGAGTAGATCAGAAACAAGACAAAGATCAAGAGAGCCCGAAGTAGTATGGGTACCAAGAACTACTTTAGGAAAATTAGTTGCTACTGATAAAATTACTACCATGAAAGAAATTTATGAAAACGGTTATAGAATTCAAGAAGCAGGAATCATCAAAAAATTATTGCCTGGCATTAAGACAGAAGTAATCGATGTTGGCATTGTTCAAAAACAAACTACTAACGGAGAATATACTAGATTCAAGGCACTTGTAGCTGCAGGCGATGAAAACGGCTGGCTTGGCATAGGTCAAGGAAAATCAAAACAAATGAGAATTGCCATTGAAAAGGCTACAAATCAAGCTTATCTTAATGTGAGTCCAGTAAAACTGGGCTGTGGAAGCTGGGAATGTAAATGTGATCAGCATCACTCGGTACCTTTCAAGGTCAGAGGCAGAGGTGGAAGTGTAACAGTAGAAATCATCCCAGGACCAAGAGGTCTTGGACTTGTAGCTGGTGGAAACATCAGAAATCTATTGAAGCTGGCAGGCCTCAAAGATGCATGGACTAAAAGTACCGGTTCTACAAATACAATGACATCAACATCAAGAGCAGTCCTGAATTGCTTGAGACAAACATTTAGTCAAGGTTGAGTGTAATGGGAAAAGCTTTCTTAGTAGTTAGAA
>DATFDB010000065.1:0-4303 GCA_035252445.1 Nitrosotalea sp.
AACTCATGGAGCATTTGGCGCACTTGCATTCGGAATAGGCACAAGTGATGTAGAACACGTCTTGGCTACTCAGTGTATATGGATGGAAAAGCCAAAAACATTTGAAATTCGTGTAGAAGGAAAAAGAAAAAATCCTCATACCATAACTGCTAAAGATATCATTCTATCTGTGATAAGGAGAATAGGTACTGCTGGTGGGACAGGGACGGCGTTTGAATACCGAGGGGAAGCAATCTCAGAACTCAGCATGGAACAACGAATGACAATATGCAACATGTCAATTGAAGGGGGCGCAAGAGCAGGCCTAATCGCTCCAGACAAAAAAACATTTGATTATCTAAGGGGACGAATATATGCTCCAGAAAATTATGACAAGTTAGTAGAATACTGGGAAGAAAATTTGAAGACTGACAGCAATGCTGGATTTGATAAAAGTTTTACATTACGTGTAGATGACATTGCACCACAAGTAAGCTGGGGAACAAATCCTGCAATGACAGTTGATGTCACTGGAAAAGTTCCATTTCCAGACGAATACGCAAAAGGAAACATTGAGGAAGAAAAAGCTGCAACTAAAGCGCTTCAATACATGGGACTAAAACCTGGTACCCTTGTTACAGAAATTGAACTAAATCGAGTCTTTATTGGTTCTTGTACAAACTCAAGATTAGAAGACTTGACCGAAGCTGCAAAAGTTGTTAAAGGAAAAAAGGTCTCATCAAAAATTCGTGCAATGATAGTACCAGGTTCGCAACATGTAAAGAAACAAGCAGAAGAGTCGGGTCTTGATAAGATCTTCAAGGATGCTGGATTTGAATGGAGAGAATCAGGTTGCAGTATGTGTCTTGGAATGAATCCTGATATCTTGTCTGCAGGAGAAAGATGTGCTAGTACTTCTAACCGAAATTTTGAAGGCAGACAGGGTGCAGGCGGAAGGACCCATCTTGTCAGTCCTGTTATGGCAGCAGCTGCAGCAATTGAGGGTCATTTTGTAGATGTGCGGGAATTGGATTTGAACTGAGATGGAGCCTTTCAGAAAAATATCTAGTATTGCAACTCCGCTTGACAAAGTCAATGTTGATACTGATCAGATAATTCCAAAACAATTTTTAAAACTAATCCAAAAAACTGGATTTGGTCAATATCTATTCTATGACTGGAGATATGAAAAGGATGGAACACCGCGCAATGATTTCGTTCTAAATGACTCCAAGTATAAAAATTCGAAAATATTGTTAACTAGAAGTAATTTTGGATGTGGTTCAAGCAGAGAACATGCTGCTTGGGCACTTTTAGACTTTGGATTCAAAGTAATAATATCGACTTCATTTGCTGATATTTTCTATAATAATTGTTTCAAAAATGGAATATTGCCAATAAGGGTAGAAGAACATGTCTTGCAAAAGTTATTTGAAAGCAAATCTGAAATTGAAATTGACTTGGAAAAACAAACCATAAAAAATAATGATGTCCGTATGTCCTTTCACATAGAACCTCACTGGAAAAAAATTCTCCTTGAAGGTCTTGATGATATTGCAATTACACTAAATTATGATGACAAGATTTCAAAATATGAGACAATGAATAGGGCCTCTAATCCTAGATCTTTTTGATTATTGAAGTTACTAGATCTTTTTCTCTTTCAACACGACCTGGAGAATCTATGTCAATCCACGGTTGCTTTCCTATGTCATACGAACTAATTTCGCCTTTTTTTGATAATGGTTGAAGTATATCATACGAGAGATTCAATTCCTTTCTCGCCTTTTTTGATTTTATAATCTTGAGTATTTTTGAATCTAAGATGTAGACACCTAGGCACTCTGCCATTTCTAATTTTATTGTAGGTTTTTCCTTGAATTCGGTCACAATTCCGTCTTCTACTACTGCATAACCTGTCTCCTCTTTTCGGTATCTTCTTGTTGCTATTGTTGCCAAAGTGTTTTTTTGCACGTGGAACTGATGCATATTTTTGACATCCAATGGAGTAAGATTATCTACAAACCAGAGTAGAAATTCAGGGCTTTTTCCCAATATTTTCTCTAGATGAATAAGATCTCCGCCAGTGCCGCTTTGTGAGTCTTGGACAAACCTTATCGGCTTTTTTACCTCCGCGTGATTTTCAAAATACCTCTCTATCTGCTTGCCTAGCTTGCTGAAATCGGCCAAGATGATAATCTCGTCTATGATTTTAAACGAAGAAAGATGCTTGACGATATACGCAATTAACGGCTTTCCATGTATTGGTATCATTGCCTTTGGAATATAGTCTGTGAATGGTCTTCCGCGTGTTCCGCGCCCGCCGGCTAGAACGACAGCTTTCAAAGCTATCGGTATGACTTCTGTTTTCTTCTTCTGGCGCCAGGTCCACCAAATTTCTTTGGTTCTTTTCTCCTGTCGTCGCCACTAAGTAAATGCTTATCGTATTCTGATAATTTCTTTTTTAGATCTTCACGAATTGTTCTTGTGAATGGATGCTCCTTTGGTTCCTTTCTAGTCTTTGTCCATCCTGTGAGAGCTCTTGATATTGCAACGGCACTAGCATATGATTGACCCATGTATCCTCCTCCGCGAACCTTTACTGAAACATCAACTTTGTTTCTGAGGTCTCCTGTAATCTCAAGTGGTGCAAGAATTACTTCTCTTGCTATCTCTTGTTGAATCATCTCTACTGGTACATTGTTAATTCTGACTTTGCCTACTCCCTTTGTAATGAATGCATGAGCGCGTGCAGCTTTTCTTGATGCATAGTAGCTTTCTAGTTTTGTCATTACTCGTGCCACCCTACTGTTCTGCCTAGATCTCCAAAAGTAGTGTAGTATGGAGCAGACTTGCGTATTTTTGCGTCATCAAACTGTATAGTCTTTTTTGATTTTAATTCATTTGGAACGCCCAAGTATGCACGTAATCTTTTGAATGCTGTCTGACCCGAAGATTTGTTTTTTGGTAGCATTCCGCGTACCATTTTTGTAATCATGGTATCAGGTCTACGCGGATGGAATGGACCAAACTTGGGGTTTGTAATGCTAGCTATCTCAAGAAACTTTTGATATTCTTCTACTATCATCTTTCTACTTCCGCTAAACATGATGTTTTCAGAATTCACAATTGAAACTCTGGAACCATTTATCAACAATTTTGCAACATGGGAACATAATCTTCCAGCAATCTGGTTTGTACCATCTACAATTACATCTTGTGAAGTTTTAGATTCTGCTTTGACTTGTGCTTGTTCTTGTTTAACCAATTATTTTCACTCCTTTGCCTGTTGGATTGCTCTTAATCAACTGTGCAAAGTCTACAATTTTTCCTCCTGATTGGATTACTTTCTTTGCCCCTGTTGTTGAAATTGAAAATGAACATAATGTAATTTTGTGAGAAACGTTTCCAGTACCTAATACTTTTCCAGGTACTACTACTATGTCGTTATCGCTGACAAATTTGTCAATCTGACCCAGATTGAGTACTCGTTTTGCTCTGGCCGGTTTCAATGCCATTTCTGCAAGTTTTGACCAAATGGGGGCCTTGTTTTTCTTCGAGGCTACTTCTAATTCCTTTGCCATTTGTATAACGACTTGATTAGTCATGTGTAATTATGCCAATTTTTACCCAAATATAATATATGCTTCAACTAAGTGCTGCTATTGTCTGTTGGAATTCGCCTAGTCTTTTCTCCAACTCATTAACTGCATTTTTGACTACTTCACCTGCAGCAAGGCTTCCTACTGTCTCTATACTTAGAATATGCTCATCAGCATTGCTGCCTTGAGTTAGAACTGAAACTGTTGAAGAATTCCACTTTGCATGTTCACTACCGCGTCCAAGTCTTGCATATGCTTCAACCTTTAGCTTTTGACCTGGTGCCAAAGCTACAATTGGAATGTTAGGATTTACAGGTTTGACAGATTCGTCTTCTGAACTGAGATCTTGCGATGTAACAGTGCGTGTTGTATCAGAATTACCAGAATCTAACATTAAAAGAACTCTACAACGGCTGCAACCAAGCTCACTGTGGCAATCGCATGCCGAAGGTTCTACAAATCTGGACAAGTCTGTCTTCAATGGGAGCATGGCAAGCCTGTGTGCTACACCTTCATCCGACAAAACCGACGAATTCTCAATTATTACAACATCGTCAATAGCAAACGTAGGTACTCCAGAAAGACAAATTCTCCTAAGTGCGTTGGCATATTGAAGAGGTATTCCCTTCAGTTTAACAACAATACTATTTTCATTTTCTTCAACTATCTCAAAAGAAGTCAAACCTTACGGGTGAAGGTTGAAATTCCAAATAAAAATCTAG
>DATFDB010000066.1:0-7985 GCA_035252445.1 Nitrosotalea sp.
TGGTACAACAAAGGAAGTGTACTACTTGACATGGGACGAAAAAAGGAAGGACAGAAATGCATAGAGCAGGCAAAAAAACTGCGTCGCTAAGATCTCTTATATCGTTTACCACGATCTTATAGTGTATGGCAAAAGGAATGAACTATAAAAAATTCCGAGAAGTCTCTGCACAATACTATGTATCTAACGAAGGGAGGTTGACTAGGACTGAAGTTATAAAAAAGTTAGAATCATTTATAGTACAAAAACAAGGAGAAGGCCAGGATTTTTTTGACAAGTATGAAATACACGAGGCAAATGACTAGTGCTTTGCAGTAAGTCTGTCGTGAATTTGCGCCAAGATTAATTCTGCCTTGTCTTTATTTTCGAACGCTTCTTCTTTTTCGTCCATAATGGCATCAATCTCATAGCTCTTGTCCACAAGGACATTTGCCACATGATCATCAAGTGTTGCATTGCCTATCAAATAATATGCAAATACTGTATTTTTTTGTCCAATTCTATGGAGTCTGTCTTCTGCTTGCCTGTGTATTGCAGGACTCCAATCAAGTTCTGCAAATATGACATATCTTGCCTTGCTCAGGTTTATTCCAACATTTCCAGCTCGAAGTCCAGCAATCATCAGCTTTGTCTCACCATTTTGAAATCTGTCTATGTTGTCTTGCCTTTCTTTGTCTGACTGTCCACCTATGATGGAAGAAGGCGAGTATTCGTGAAGGCTCTTGTGCAACAATGCATGAATTGCCTTGTGGTGGCAAAACACCACTACGCTTTCTTCTATCTCCATGATGTTTTTGACAAACTCTATGACATGTGGCAGCTTTGCGGCGCCAGCTGCTTGCCTCTCACTCTGTATTGCTCTCTTGTATGATGAAAACTTATCAAATGCAGAGGTTGCAGTTTTCTGCTCTTCTTCTAGTCGTTTCCAAATCTTGTCAAGCTCGGCATAATAGTAATTGATATCTGAATCGATGAATTCTTTGTATCGCACTTTTTCTTTTAGTTCTTTTAAAACGTCTGATTTTTTACGCCTGAGCATGACATGCTTTCGTAATTCTTCACCCAAGCTTGCACGCTTGCTTTCAAGCACTATTGCTTTGCCTTTCTCATTTACATAACAGAAATACTCGCAAAACTCTTCAAAGCTCCCAAGAAGTCCTGGTCTTAGTATGTCCACAATTGGCCATATCTCAGAGCCTCTGTTGTAAATCGGTGTTCCGGAAAGCCCAATTCTGTACTTTACTGATTCTAAACCTGAAAGTTTCTTTACTGCTGAATATTTCTTGGTTGATTTTGAACGAAGGTGCTGCACTTCATCACATACAAGTGTGCGTATGTTCAACTTTGAAAGGTCGCCAAGTCTCTTGTATAGAAGATCATAGTTTATGATGTAGATGTCATGCTTGCCAATCTCTTGAGATTTGCCAGTGCGAATAAGTACCGATGAAGGGAAATGATTTTCAACCACCCTTCCATTTCTGCTTCTTTTCTTTAGAAATTTTTGAATCTCTCTCTGCCAGTTACTTAATGTTACAAGTGGTGCTACTATCAGAGCTGGAAATGTTTGTTTTTCTGTAGCTAAGTACGATAATGTTTGGACCGTGTTATGCGTTATGATTCCATTTGCAATGTAATTGTGAGTATCTGGCACGGACAAATCATACACGTAACCTGTAAATTCTATTGAATGTGTGGATTCTATAGGATGCCAATAGATAGATTTAGTGACTAGCTGAATTTGATTTGAAGATCTGTACTCAAATATCTCTGGAAATAAAGCAATTTTATCATTTGAACATAATTCAAATGCTGTTTTCCATCCCTGTGAGGTAAGAAGTCTGTGTCTTCTCGTACATTTTAATGATCTATTAAATAAATTAATCTCCACTATAGGTTCGCTTATTTTTTGTCTAAAAATTTTGTTTACTTTTCTATTGATGATTTTTTCTCCATCAAATGTTTGTACTGTAATAGGTGTTGTGAGCTGTGCCCAGTCTTCATCATGGTTAGACTCTATTATGGATGCTTTTTTCCATATTTCTTTTATTGTAATTGGTCCGTTGGTAGTATTGATAATTGTATCGCCGTCAACACATTTTCCAAGGCCCATTTCGTCAGCTAGCAATGCATTACCAGATGATTTTAATAAAAAGTCCAAACCCTCTCTTTGAAAATCAAGCAGCTTGCCCCTGAACTGATCCCCTGGATTTGCTTTTCGAAGTTTTTCTATTCTAGTCCATTTTCTTTTTGGAACTATCATATGCTTTGTCTTTCTCTGCCAAATGTTTCGTGATTTTATCTCAAGTGGATAGGTCTCCATTATCCATTTTATTTTCTGAACGTTATGTTCTGTATCCGGTACTATTGCTTCTTCTGGACCATCTCCGTACCAAGCTTGAGGAATGACTCTGGCAACCATGCTTACCGCTCTTGAGCCAGTAAGCTTCCAAGTCCAGTTCTTCGAGTAAGTGTCCAAGACATATTCTAAGGTTCCAAATTCTTTCATGGTCAGCTAATTCTCCGAGAGTTGGTGAAAACGATTTATGAACCTTTAATTTTCAATAAAAAATAGAAATATTCTGGATTTATAGTAGATTTGGACTAATTTTAATAGAAATGATCCGGTTTAGCACAATAACTAAAACAGATTGTTGATAAATGGTAAAAACGTATTTCCGAGTTTTGGGCCATTATCAAGCAAAAACTGAATTCCTAAACCTCTTGTCTTGTAGCACGTGAAGAATTCGGTCTTGGTTTCGGTACTTTTGATTCCAAAAAATCATGATGAAGAAAACTATTTCTGATACATTTTGTAAAATGCCTTTTTGTTTTTATTGGTTGAATCTGGTATAAAGAATTTCAAACTGGCATGACAGTGTTATCATATTTCACAAATAGGCGTATATAGATCAAATCTGGTCTCCATAGCATGATAAAGGCAGTAAGCGCTGCAGGTCTCCAGAATGGAACTCCATTTAAGAATCCGTCTATTGGGCTTGATGAAGCTGCACAAATTGTCACTAGCGGTAACTTAGTTTGGATAGAATGTGTTGTTGATAGCATAACTGAAGAGACTCCAAAAATCCTTGAAAAACTTGGCGTATCAATGGATCCCTCTTTGCTTCTTTCTGGATATGTATCAAGTTACGAGGACCGAGGAGATACTTTGGGCCTGATGATTCCTTTTGTTGTACCTGGAAACAATACTACTCAAACTGCACCATTGCTAATATTTATGAAAAAAGATCTGGTCTTGACTATACATGATGACTATGGCGGAAAAATTACTCGTTTGTACAACTATGCACCAACACTTTTGCGTAAACTGCCAAAAGATCCTGAACAATGGGCAGACAGACAAACTCTTTTGCTTGCAAGAATAATTGATGAAATAAGCGAAGCTAACTTTTCTATATTGCGATTGATTGTTGAACGTGCAGAACAATTTGAAATTGACCTTGCTGGTTCAAGACAAGTAACTCGCGATATATCGCTTGAACTATCAAACATGAAGACTGCACTCTTGACATTTCTAAATGCAATATGGGCTACATATGATACAGTTCACAATCTCAAGTATGGTGACGCAGACATGGTATCAGACGAAGAGCAAATTCTTGCAAAGTTTGAAGTCATTCTTGGTAGACTGGACAGACAGATACAAATGTCAGAAAATGTCATGCAGATGGTTGCTACAGGTGTTAACGTCATACAGACTGAAGTAACTAACAAGGTTACAATACTCATCATCTGGTGGACTGTGGCAGGAACCGCAGAACTTGTACCAAACACAATTGCTACTATTTTTGGGCTATATCCTGCACATGAGCAACAATTCTGGCCTATAGTGAGCACAATAATAGTCTCTGCAGGACTTGCTACAGCGGTCGCATATTTCTATGTCAGACGATTTTTCGGGCAGACATTAGGAATGGAAAGACTGCGAAAAATTAGAAAGAAATTCAAAAAATCCTAACATAACTGAACGGCAAATCTTAGAAGCCGATGTTCGCAGATTTCTTGTCCGCTAGTTATGTCTTAACCATACGTTCTGCCACAGATCCCACATTGCCAGTGGTGTGATACGACCGTCCATCTGTGTTCGTGTTCGTTTTGTGATGCCATTTACTTTCTTATAGTTAGTATACAAAGTATAGTATATAAAATGAAAAGTAACCACACCGAAACTAACTGAGACTTTGTTAATCTGATATACCTAATCTCACTTTCATATTTTTATAATTCTAGTCATTATTAGATGACATGAAAAATAATCTCAAAATAAAATCCAATTTTACTATTTTACATATGGAATACAGAAATAAAAACGGGGAAAGTACTTGACAAATCAAAAAGTAGCGGTTGTTACTGGTAGCTCAAGTGGAATAGGATATGAAACTGCGCTTATGCTTGCAAGAAATGGTTTTCGTACATATGCGACCATGCGAAATCTAGAAAAGGCAAAACCTATTTTAGATATAGCAAAAAAAGAAAAACTTTCACTTCATGTACTGAAACTAGATGTCATAGATGAAAAGTCTGTAAATGATGCCATTAAAACTATCAAATATGATGCAGGAAGAATTGATGTACTTGTAAATAATGCAGGTTATGGTCTAATAGGAGCACTTGAAGACCTATCGTTGAGTGAGATAAAGGCGCAGTATGAAACAAACGTCTTTGGTCTGATAAGAGTAACTCAGGCAGTCTTGCCTATCATGCGAGAACAAAAAAGCGGCATTATTGTAAATGTTGGTTCTATAGGTGGAAAGATGGCGTTACCATTATCATCGCCATACATTGGCACAAAATTTGCAGTTGAGGGGCTCAGCGAGTCTATTGCATATGACCTAGAACCATTTGGAATCAAGGTAGTCATAATTGAACCCGGCGCAATTAAGACCAATTTTGACACTGGTATGGTTGTGGCAAAAAACAATCAAAACCAAAATTCGCCTTATTATGAAAGCATGCAGAAATTACAAAACTCCCTGATCTCAGTTGTAAAGAATGGTACCTTGCCTACCAAGGTTGCTGAAGTAATACTTCGTGCAATTACATCTCCTAATCCTGACCTGCGATATACTGTAGGTGATGACGCCGCACTGCTTGCTCAAAAAAGAAAAGATCTGTCAGATTCAGACTTTCAGAAGCTTGTTTTAGAGTTTTTAAAATAAGGCAAGCATGAATGAACTGACTTATACATTAGATTAGGGAAATATTGTATGTGGGTTGTATTGCATGAGTAGCGCAAATTCTACTTCAGAAAGTCCTCTGAAAAATTCACTGTATAGATTTCTGTGGGTTGCAATGTTTGCGTCAGACATAGGTGCCGCAATGCAAACTGTTGGCTCTGGGTGGCTTATGACATCGCTCGCCCCATCGCCGTTTGTTGTATCACTTTTACAGGTAATGACTAGTCTGTCGATATTTCTTCTTGCACTGCCAGCAGGAGCTCTTGCAGATATTGTTGATAGGCGTAAGCTGTTTCTTGCCACACAATATTTCTCACTTGCAGTAGCAGCAGTTCTGGGCATTCTTACTTTTGGAGGCTTTACAACATCTTCCATACTTGTCGTATTTACTTTATTGCTTGGCATGGGTAACGCGATGAGTTTACCCGTAAACATTGTAATTCAAACTGAAATTCTACCGAAGAAAAAAGCTCTAGCTGCAATGACTTTGTTTAGTGTTGCAATTTACATAGGACTTGCAGTTGGTCCCCTACTTGGTGGTTTGGTAGTTGCTGCAGCAGGATCATGGGCGGTATTTTTGTTAAATGCGTCTTCTTTTGTTGTAATGATAGTTTTTCTCCACAAATGGCATAGTCCTGCAGAACGTAAACTTCTTCCTCCTGAACAAATTATCGGAGCTATTCGTACTGGTTTGCGGTACATGCACCATTCTTTACATGTACGTGCACTTTTTGTTCGCGATTTTTCATTGACAATCTGCGGCAGCGCGTTAGTATCTCTTTTACCTCTTTTGGCTCGTAGCGCAGCAGGCTCAAACTCAATTCTTTTTGGAATTTTAATTGGTTCGTTTGGAATAGGGGGGATGATTAGTGGCTTATTGATAGTTCCACGGATTAGAAATGTATCAATAGAAAAACGTATAGCAAGTGCTACAATTTTGTACGCTGCTGCAATGGTAGTCTTGTCATTTCAGCATGAGATCGTTATTGCATTTATTGGAATTTTTGCAGTTGGAACTGCTTTGATTGTTATTACATCTAGCTTGAATTTTGTTGCATACAATTCCGTGGCATCATGGGTGAGAACACGAGTAGTTTCAGTCCATCAGATGGTATACTGGGGTGGAGTGGCTATTGGCAGTATAGTGTGGGGAATTGTTGCAGAGATTTGGGGAGTTCCACTGGCGTTGCTTGCCGCAGCAATAGGATTAGTAATAGGCCTTGTCACCTCGACTCGTTACAAACTAAAGCCGTACACAGACGTAGACATGACCCCCTCAATGCATTGGGCCATGCCACGAACCATGATTGACATTGGTGACCATGATGGGGGGTTTGTACTAGTTGAGATGGAATTTGAAATTGATCCAACACGTTCACATGAATTTGAGTCTGCAATGAACGACCTACGTTCTTTATTATTGCGAGATGGTGCAATCAATTGGGAATTATTTCATGATGTTGAAAACCCACGTCGTTATGTTATGATGTTTACTTCAGAATCTTGGACTGAACATCTACGTCAACATGAAAGAACCACCAAAGCAGATTTGGCCATTGAGGAACATGCCAGATCATTCCATATGGGGAAGGATCCTCCTCGTATTTCCCACTTTATTAGTGAGAATACATCAAAACAGAATCATAAAACAAAAAAAGAAGATAAAGTCTGACTATCCTACAAAAGCAAGTATGTTTTAACTGAATTCAAAAATAATTCACCAGTCAAGTTTATAGAAAAACCAAATCAGATAAATAATAAGAATCTAGAAAGAAGAAAATACAATGAAAGTACTTGTCGACGAGATGTATGATGGCATGGATATCCGACTAAAAGAATTTGGATATGATGCATTTAGCGTAAAAAAACTGATAATGGAAGGAAAGAAACTCTCAAGTGATTATTCCGTCATAAAATATGCTGAAGAGAATGGAATGATTGTGATAACCGAAGATGTTGAAATTGGAAAGGCTTGCAAAGAAAACAGTATTCCCTGTGTTTTGCTTGATACTGAATCTCTGTTTAAGATAGTTTTGGAAGAGCTTGGTAACTTTAAGAATCGCTGACTCGTCGCTTCTTGAGATATACAATTATGGCAATGATCACTATTGCTATTACTAATACGTCAAAATAGTTTGAATATTTTCTGATGCTTTCCCATTGTTGGCCCAATTTTAGACCAATAAACGTCAACGTGGTATTCCATATTACAGAACCTATGAACGTAAACGCAACAAACCTCTTTAGGTTCATCTTGGCTACGCCTGCGGGAAGCGAGACGTATGTCCTTATTGCAGGTAACAGTCTACTGATAAAAGTAGACACATCTCCATATTTTTTGAAATAGGATTCAGAAATCTCAAGATGTGATTTTTTGAGTAAGACATATTTGCCATATTTTAACACAAAACCTCTCCCAAGATACATTCCAACGGCATATGCAATTAGTGAGCCGACTAGATTTCCAACAGAGCCTGCAATGATTACGGGTATGATGCTAAACTTACCTGTAGACACGAGATATCCAGAAAACGGCATGATTACTTCGCTTGGTATTGGTATTAGTGCACTTTCTGCAACCATAAGTAAAAAAACTCCGAGATATCCAGAATTTGAGATAGTCTGAATTATGAAATTAGTCAGACTGCTAAGAATCTCAAGTGTGACCAACTTCTACTATGGCGCTAGAATACTGAATTATACCTATCGCACTACACTTACCACATGCCGCTGGTTGTGAACCCTTGTTCATCTGATTTTCGCTGTGGTGCGTGGCGATGTGCTTTTTTC
>DATFDB010000067.1:0-5990 GCA_035252445.1 Nitrosotalea sp.
TATGGCAGGAGCTACGTTATTTTTGAGCAGTGTGTTCAATATGCGAGCTCTGCGTTTTGTTTCAGATAATAGTCTCTCGCTTTTTGGAACCTGGAATTCCATCTCATTTCCTTCTTTGTCGAAGTAGACAATCACACCTTCTGGTTTGTTGAACATGTGCAGATAGGAATTTAGTTGTATGAAATGTTCCGCATATGGCATTTCAGGCAATTCCTCTACTGCTTTGAACACCATAACCACATCATCCTCTACTCTCTCAGCTCTACCAACTAGTTTTACGCCAGAACCAGCATCGAGTTCACCTTCAACAGGTTTTTCCATAATGCTCAATGCGCTCTTTTGCATAATTTTTGTCAGCATTTGTTTGTGAGTTTGTTCAGATGGATCTTTTCTATCCAGATATGAAGAACGCAGACAACCACTAACTTCATCTACTGTAACTTTTCCTTCGTCAGCTACTTGTGGATTAATTGCTGCAAATACTTGTTCAATCACATCGTAGACATCAAATTTCGGTGCGGCGTCGCTTGCTGCTCGGTAATTATCGATTCCTTCCTTTAATTTCTCCTGAACTTTTTCCACGATTCGAACCTTCTTGCTTTTAGATTCGGTCATTCTTTCAAAAAAGCGGTTTTTGATCTATAAAAGGTATTTTATCCCAAAATCATTTTCTTATGATATTATTCTTTCTTTGATATCCTTCTAAGCAATAATTTTAATAAAAGCATTCCATAGTTGCACTGAATTCAAGCCATGAAGAAAATAGAAGCTGTAATTCCAGAAGATAAATTGGATCCAGTCTTTAGTGCATTAACGCAACTAGACATCGGTGGCTTTACTTACTTCACAGCAAAAGGCAGAGGAAAGAGACCTAGAGAGATGGTAGCATCTGGAAGAGGTGGGAGATTTCTATCCGCCTATAACGTGAATGTAAACATCTACGTGGTCGTACATGACAACATGGTGGACAAAGTCATTGATGCTATAACGTCTCATGCAAGTACTGGTATGACAGGAGAAGGCAAAATATTCGTCTACAATGTAGACGATGCCATAGATGTAGGAACAAAAAAACGCGGCGAGTCCTCACTCTAAATTTCTTTTACTATTTTCAAAAAACAACCTTTAGCCGTGCATGTCAATGTATATAACTCGAGCAGCCTAAGCAAGCACATGTTCTGGCCTGGAATGGGCGATCCTGCAAAACGAAAAAAGACCCTCAAGTATTTAGCTATTACAGCGGCAATAGGAATATCAGTTGCTCTTGGAAATACATTTTTCCAGAGTCAGATAAAGCAGGGAGACCCACTATATCAGTGCACAAATGGAAAAGACATCAAATACCAATTATCAGCTACATTAGAAATTTCAGTAGACGGCGTAAAACAGGACATACCTGCAAATGTAGGAATTACTAAAGATTGTCAAAGGTCGCTATACACGCTAGCAGATGACGGGGTAATTCACATAGCATCTACAAAGGAATACCCGTTTGAGGTAGGCCATTTCTTGTGGCTAATGAGCTTTGACTTGCGTGATATGGATGAGTCTAAATCTAAGATATATGAAAATGGTATGGAGTCACCAGATTTCATTCATACTATAATACACGATGGAACTCATTACAAAGCAGAGTTTGTATCAAAGAACAGCGAGGGCGCACCGACTTTCACACCACCTAGCTAAAAACAATTTATTTCTACAATAACTGTAGCGTTCAAGTAAAAATAAGGAAAAAGGGAGTCTTACCAGTATTTTCCGTTGTCTGGTATCAGACCAATGCCTTCTCTCTCAAAGTGCTTGTCAAGTTCAGATACCCATCTTTCTCTGACAGCGCTTTGACCCATACCGTGAGCTCTGAGCCAGAAAGCAATGACGCCTAGTAGGAATACTGCAAACATTATAGTTGCAAATATGTAGGTCATGACATCGTAGAATAACGGGTCATAGTTTGGACCTATTTGACCTGCAAAATTTGACAGTACGCCCACGAGCATAGCAAATATCGCGCTCATCATTATTGACAACCATTTATGTACGATATATAGATTTCTGTAAGATCCCGAGTGAGATTTGGCAAAAATGGATCTAAGTGTCTAAATAATAAAATAAGAAAAAGAGAGATCTAGCGTTGTTTTCTTGCTTTTTCTACTTGCTTTGCTCTTACAACGAAAGCAATGAAGATTCCGCCGAATATTGCGCCAGAGATGATAGTTGCACCAACGACACCGTTAGCGTCTAGATATGGTGTACCTGAACCGGCGTGCGGATTTGCTTGCACATCGGCTATTCTCGAACGCGCTAGCTTGAGCTCATCTTCTAGTGTTACTTGTCCACCGCCACCCACACCTGCATATTGTGCTGCAGCGAGTGGAGCAAACGATGATACTACGAAGAGAGCAAGTAGTGCGGCTCCAATAATTATTGGCTTGTTCATTTTAGCACCTATCTCAAAATGTCTCTAGTTAGTATTTAACTCTTATGCAAATTAAAATTTCAGATCAGCAAGTAACATTTATGTTTGCTTAAAAAAGAAGCGCTTCGTGGGCCGACTTCATTCACATAGACATGGAAAATCTCATTCTGTAAGACCTGTTACTCCCAGTGCACCCACATGGGTAAAGCAAAGTCCAGATGAGATAGAGGAGCTAGTAGTAAAATATTCAAAAGAGGGCCTCAAGCCAAGTGAGATCGGAGTCAAGCTGAGAGATCAGTATGCAATCCCACTCACTAAACAAATTGTGAAAAAATCTGTAGTAGAGATCTTACAGCAGAAAGGAATCAATCCAGACATGCCTGAGGATCTCAACAATCTAGTCACAAAGGCACTTGGACTGCAAAAACATCTCAAAGTTAACAAATCTGACAAAAGAAATGTCAGATCGCTTGAGTTACTAGAAGCCAAAGTCCATAGACTATCGTCCTATTACAAACAGATCGGGCGCATTCCTAAGACTTGGAAATATAAGGCAGTCATTGCTCAACTTGAATAATGGGCAGTCGCGACCAAGCATTATCTTATTTTCATGACAAAGTTTCTGACTGCATCAAGTCTGGCAAAAATATTTCAGTAATAACTCATCTAGACTGTGACGGAATTACATCAGGAAGCATTGTTACAAAATCACTCATCAGATCTGGAGCAAAATGTACTGTAAAAACAGTAAATGAATTTAGTAAAAATTTAATTGAGAAGCTCAAAAATGATTCAAGACAATTTCATATCATAACTGATCTTGGAGGAGGATTTGCAAAAGATCTAGACGCTGGATTAGACGACAACTGGATAGTTGTGGACCACCATCAGATCCCACAAGAAGAATTCGATAATGAGCGAGTCATCAATGCTTGGAAATATGGTCTTGATGGCGGACTTGATGTCTCAGCTGGAGGTATGGCATATCTAGTCTCAAAAGCTCTGCATACAGAAAATACAGACTTGGCATGGATTGCAGTAGTTGCTGCACTTGGAGACAGGCAAGATAGAGGTGAAAAAAAATCTTTCACAGGAGTGAATGTAGAGATTGCTGCCACAGCAAAAAAGAACAATCAACTTGAAATTGATCTTGATGTGCTTCTTGTAGGAAGAGAGACAAGACCACTTCCCGATGCTCTTGCTTTTACTTCACAGCCATTCATTGAAGGCCTAACATGGAACCGTGATGCATGCCTTTCACTACTAAATTCATCAGGAATAAAGCTAAAAGATGGAGGGAGATGGAGAGTGCTGGCAGAGCTTACCGAAGATGAGAAAAGAACGCTCTTACAAACAATTTCTAAATTTATCCCAAACAAAAATGCCAGCGATATCATTGACGAGCTTGTTGGATACACCTATACATTAGCAGGAGAAGACAAGCGAAGTTTCTTGCGTGATGCGCGAGAGTTTTCTACAATGCTAAATTCATGTGGTAGAATACGCAAAGCCGGAGTCGGCGTTGCTATTTGCATGGGAGACAGAACAAAGATGCTACAAGAAGGCGAGAATATCCTGGTAGAATATAGAACATTTTTGAGAACATACATGAACACACTTTCAAGTGAGAGATGGAGAATAACTGACAATGGCTCATACATTTTAGTGAATGGTGAGGGACTAGTACCGGAAAACATGACAGGTGCAGTGTCTTCACTTCTTGGAGGATCACAAAAAAACACAGGAAAGATAATAATACTTAGAACAAACGGAGAGGAAGGCACCATTAAATTTTCTTCACGAAAGTCAACAGGGTGCAAGTCAGAAGTGAATTTAGGATTACTCATGAGAGAATGTGCCTCCAAAGTTTCAGGAGTAGGCGGAGGGCACGATGCAGCAGCGGGCGCTAGAATTACCAAGGATAAATTAGACGAGTTTCTGGACTATCTAGAAGAAAATGTCTCTAGAATGCAAAGTGCAAGTGTTCCTAAATAACATATCAGAAAAAAAAGCAGAAGCCATTCGCAAAGCTTTGGAACCCGATAACATAGATTTTCCTAAAGATCTGCTCTTTAAAATCGAAAAGAGCGAAGACTCGTTAATTTTTACATTTGAAGGTAAAGAAAATATACGAACACTAATCTCTACTATTGATGAAGTTCTTGAACAGACACAGGTTATTCTTAAAGTGACTAGTTAATGCTTGATCCAAAACTTATTCGAGACAATCCTGAAAAGATAAGGGAGATGCTTAAGCTAAGAAATATAGAATTTCCTCTAGATGAATTCATAAAGTCAGACAAAGAAAGAAGAGAACTAATAATTAAAACAGATGAATTGAGAAAAACAAAAAATCAGATATCTATTGATATTGCAAAGAAAAAAAAATCAAACGAAGATGCATCAAGCACCATTCAACAGATGCAATCAATTTCACAAGAACTACAAAAATTAGAAGAGATTCAGGTTAAGACAGAAGACAACTACAAAAAACTTTCCTTGACACTACCAAATCTGGTTCATGAATCAGTTCCTGTTGGAAAAGATGAGACAGCAAACAAGGAAATAAGAAAATGGGGAAGTACTCCCGCATTTGACTTTAAGATACTAGATCACATAGACTTGACACAAAATCTAGACCTTGTGGATTTGGAGAGAGCTGCAAAAGTTTCTGGTGCGAGATTTTATTATCTCAAAAATCAACTTGTTAGACTAAATCAAGCGTTACTTCAATTTGCATTAGATTTCTTGACTGAGAAAAACTATACTCCAATTCAAACACCATACATGATAAATAGAAATGCCATGGAAGGAGCCATAATAGCACGAGACTTTGAAGATGTAATTTACAAAGTTGAGGGGGAAGACCTCTATCTAATAGGAACATCTGAACATGCCATTGCATCAATGTATGGAGATGAGATAATTGAAGGGAAGAGACTTCCTCTCAGATATGCCGGTGTTAGTCCATGTTTTAGAAAAGAAGCCGGAGCCCATGGGAGAGATCAAAAGGGAATATTTCGAGTACATCAATTTGAAAAAATTGAGCAGTTTGTCTTTTCAACACCAGAAGAGTCTTGGAATGAGCATGAAAAAATGCTGTCTAATGTAGAAGAATTTTATCAGAAACTTGGAATACCATACAGAGTCATGTTGCTTTCAAGTGGAGATATGGGAAAGGTTTCTGCAAAAACTTATGATCTAGAGGCATGGATGGCAGGTCAGAATAGCTACCGCGAGGTCGCTTCATGTTCTAATTGTCTCGATTTTCAGGCAAGAAGACTCAAGATAAGATTCCGCAATAGAACTGACGAACAGCCACAGTATCTGCACACTTTGAATAGTACTCTTGTTGCAACTACAAGAACAATGGTTGCAATACTAGAAAATTTTCAGACAAAGGACGGGCATGTATCAATACCAAAAGCCATACAGAAGTATATTGGCTCGAGCACGATCTAAAATGTCGTACAACTTATATTTTGGCTTCAAAGGTTAGTTTTAGTTGGCTCGCCAAAAGACCACAAGGGTCAAAGACAAGTGGAGAGAAAAGAAATGGGTTACTGTTCTTGCT
>DATFDB010000068.1:0-3490 GCA_035252445.1 Nitrosotalea sp.
TGACGCAGTTTGACGCAATTTGCATCCAAATCTATAATATCTTAATGCGAACTACGATCGATCCGGGTTGGGAATGAAGCAGGTAGATACGGAGTTTCAAATCGAGGTTTTTACAGCAGGTAAAGATTCGAATCTTTACGAATACAAGATGAAATTAGAGAAAATAAAAAATGAGCTTGTAAAATTTGGACTCACGCAAAATCAATCCAAAGTATATGTATATTTAGGCAAGTACGGATCAAAGACTGCACCCGAAGTAGTCAAATCTCTTGGCATGCCAAGAACAGAGACATATTTTATCCTCAATACCTTACAAAATAAAGGAATTGTAACAGTAGAGTTTTCTTCTCCTACAAGATATACTGCATTACCAATAGAGCAAGCAATATCAACTTTAATCAACACTGAAAAAGAAAATCTGGATATTCTTGCAAGACAAGAAAAAGAAGTGTCAGAATTGTGGAAGGAAGTTCCCACATTTGCAGTAGAAACAACGGAGATAAAACAAGATAGATTACAAACGATGGAAGGAACTGGACAGATCTACTCAAAGTTAAAAGAAATGATAAGAACTGCAAGAGAACAGATAATCATATTTGGAAGTGAGAAAGACCTTTCTAGGTTTTACCATGCTGAGATCGTTGAAATGGCATTTAATTCTCTAATTGATGCAAGAATAATCATATCGCCTGCTTTGAGAATGCCTGATTTTCTTAACGAGTTTGACAATAAGAAGATTAGAGTTATACCTGATGAACAAAACAACAACCAATGTTTTGTAATAAAAGATAGTGACGAGATAGTGCTATTTTTGAGAAACGCTACACATCCGTCACACAATGTGTTTGCAATGTGGTCAAATTCAAAATCTTTGAATGAGCCTTTACGCAAGTTATTTGAATATTCGTGGGAAAGCTCCCAATCATGTTATTGAAAATAAAAATCGTATAACATACAATTGAAAAATTAACTGTACGTTATACATATTTTAAACAAAGTACAGAGTTTGATATTTTAAACGCAGATTCAGATAATAATACCGTTTTTTATGCAGTTAGGTTAGAGATTCACGTATGCAAAGTCATGTATGGCATCCCTATACCCAAATGAGAGAATGGAAGAATTTTGAGGTCATAGTCAAGGGAAAAGGAATGTGGCTTTACAACTCAAAAGGAGATAGGTTCCTAGATGGAGTTGCAAGCATGTGGTGCAACGTATGGGGGCATTCTAAAAACGAGATAGTAAGTACAATGACAACACAGGCCAAGAAATTGCAACATTCTTCACTCTTCAATCTTACAAATGACAAGGCTGAGGAGCTAGCATCAAGCCTTGTAAAGATATCACCAAACATGTACAAGGTATTCTATTCAGATGATGGTTCTACTGCAATGGAGGTTTCTGCAAAAATGGCTTTACAATACTGGTACAACAAAGGCGAAAAGAAAAAGACAAAATTTGTTACACTTGAAAATGGATACCATGGAGATACTATTGGAACCATGTCTTTAGGATATGTCCCAACTTTTTTTTCACGGTACAAACCGGTTTTGTTTTCTGCACTAAGAATACCATCTCCAAACAAATACCGCATTCCAAACGGATTTACTTTTGATGGATTTCAACAACATTGTTTGGATAAAATCGAAAAAACATTTTCGAAAAATAATAACATCGCAGCTTTTGTAATGGAAAGTGGAGCACAAATAGCTGGAGGAGTCACAATATACCAAGAAGGATTTCAAAAAGAAATAAGCAAGATGTGCAAAAAACACGGAGTATTATTCATACTAGATGAAATAGCCACAGGCTTTGGCAGACTCGGTTCCATGATAGAATACCAAAAGCAAAAAAGTATTCCAGATATTGTATCCTTTGGCAAGATGCTAACTGCAGGATATTTGCCACTTGCAGCCACATTAGCAAGCAAAAAGATCTACGACGCATTTTTGGGTCAAAATGGTGAAATGAAACACTTTTTCCATGGACATACATTTACTGGAAATCCTATGGCCTGTGCAATTGCAATCTCAAATCTTTCGCTATATAAAAAATACAACATCATATCAAAAATTAAGAAAAGCTCCACATATCTACAAAGACGCATCGATGAAATTTCTGACCTGGAGTTGGTAGGAGATGTAAGACATAAAGGAATGCTCATGGGAATCGAACTTGTAAGCAACAAGGACAAAAAATCCCCAATTTCACCTGAAAAACGCATGCAGCATAGGGTTTTCAACGAGGCTAAAAAACACAAGATCTACCTAAGGACTCTAGGCAATATAGTAATGATAGTACCACCACTTGCAATATCTGAAAATGAACTCGAGTTTTTAATAAATGGAACAATAGATACTATCAAAAATGTCACAAAAAAATTAAAATGATTTAAAGTCTGTTTTGCATATTAGTAAACCTGTTCTATTTTTTAGGTTTACCATAATAATATTAATTAATAGAATGGATGGAAAAACAGACTATGAGTTATGAGCTTGAGTTTATCACATCGTGTAAAGATAAAGTATTAGCAGGAAATAACATAACGGAAGACGAGGCTGAAAAGATCATCAATGTTTCAGACAAATCATTACAGTTTTTGTCTGACGCTGCAAATGAAATTACTCGTAAGATTAGTGGCAATCTAGTGGATGTTGAAGCCTTGATCAATGCAAAAAAAGGAAAATGTCAAGAAGATTGCTCATTTTGTTCTCAATCTGCATTTTATAAAAGCGGAATTGATACGTATAGATTATTGCCAGCAGAGACAATTGTGCAAAACGCACAAATGTCAAAAGAAAGTGGAGTCAAGAGCTTTTGCCTGGTTTGTGCATGGCGCGGTCCTACACAGAATGATTTTGAGCAAATTTGCGAAATAATCCAAGAGATCAACAACAAGGTAGGAATTGAAGTAAATTGCTCACTTGGGTTCATAGATGAATCCATGGCATTACGACTCAAAGAACTCAAAGTGAAACGATATAACCACAATCTTGAAGCATCAAGAAGTTTCTTTTCCAAGATATGTAGCACACATACATATGATGAAAGAATGAATACAAATCTAATTGTAAAAAAGATAGGTCTTGAGCTGTGCTGTGGAGGAATCATTGGAATGGGCGAGACTAGAATGCAGAGATTAGAACTTGGACTTGATTTAGCAAAGCTCAGTCCTGAGGAATGCCCAATCAACATACTTGTGCCACAAAAAGGAACACCTCTTGAGATGCAGTCAAGACTTTCCCTTCAAGAGATTCTACGCACAATAGCCGTTTTCAGATTTCTCATGCCAAAAACTATTTTGAAGATTGCTGGAGGACGTGAAGTCTATCTTTCAGACGAACAAGAAAAAGCGCTTTTAGGAGGAGCAAATGGGATCATCACAGGAGGATACCTCACAATAGGCGGAAACTCTCCTGACAGAGACTTTGAGATGATATCAAAGATAGGTCTTGAAGCCTAAATTCAATTTCATACACACTAGATTGCA
>DATFDB010000069.1:0-3502 GCA_035252445.1 Nitrosotalea sp.
AGGCGTACATTCTGCCAAATTTTTCAATGAGCAAGATAAAAAGAACATAGAACAAGCAGTTATGCGATACGAGATCTCGCATCCGGTTTTAGTAGACAGACAGATGGCAGTATGGCAAAGATATGACGTTACTGGATGGCCTACAATTGTAATCATAGACCCAAAAGGCACTGTAGTGTACAAGCAGTCAGGCGAGGGCCAGAAAGAACTGATAGAAGATACTGTGGATACTTTGCTTGAAAAACATGGCAAGGCGGGAACTCTGGCAAGAGAGCCAATCAATATAGCTCACCATATCACACCTAGCAAGTCAACTCTGTCATTTCCAGGCAAGATATCCATTTCAAATGACAAGATAGCAATCTCGGATTCAAATCACAACAGAATAGTCATAACCAACATGGCTGGAAAAATTGAACACATTGTAGGAAATGGCAAAGCAGGATTTGCGGATGGAGATTTTTCAAGTGCCCTATTTTTTAGGCCACAAGGAATAGTTTGGAAAGATGAAAATACAATATTTGTTGCTGATACTGAAAACCACGCAATCAGAAAAATAGACTTGGCTGCAAGAAAAATAGTTACAGTTGCAGGGACAGGAAAACAAGGGCCTTGGATGTCAGGCGGAGGAAAAGGAAGAGAAATATCGCTTTCATCTCCGTGGGATGTTGCAGTAAAAGATGATCTAATTTTTATTGCGATGGCAGGAAACCACCAGATTTGGACATATGACATCAAGACAGACTTGGTGCGACCTTTTGCAGGAAACGGCTATGAAAACATTGTAGACGGTGACAGGATGCATGCACAGCTTGCCCAACCAAGCGGACTTTCTCTTTTTGATGATAGATTGTATTTTGCAGACAGCGAAACCTCATCAATTCGTGAGGTAGATCTAAAATCAGGCTATGTCAGGACTCTTGTAGGGCACGGCCTTTTTGCATTTGGGCACAAGGACGGTAACATTGATGAGGCGTTGTTTCAACACCCTCTAGGATTGTGTGCAACACGAGACAGAGTTTTTGTTGCAGACACATACAACTCTGCATTGAGAAGCATAGACTTGGCAAACAACAGCGTATCTACCATAATTGGAAAACACACATCAGGAATTTGCAGGTTAGATGATCCAAATTGCGACTCGCTTGGACTCTATGAACCAAGTGATGTCAAGTGGTATCAAGACAAGTTATACATTTCAGATACTAACAATCACTTGATACGTGTTTACGATACAAAGACAAACCTGCTCAAAACATTAGAGATAAACACTTGACTTGTTTTGAAAAAAACTAGTCAAAGAAATCTTTTGAAACAATTCCTTCGCTTGTTGCAAAGTCCATAACTTGCTGAAAGCTCACGATTCCTTTTTGGTATTGACCCCAGATGAATTCCAAATATTCTGTTCTCTCCATGCGTTCATCTTTCATCATTTGCGGAGATTTTTTTATTACATCAGTGCACAGTTTTTCAAGATGTGGATATTCAAATTTATCAAGTAGGGCAGTTAGTCGCGCTACATTTGCGTCTTTTTGTTTTGCCTTACCGAAAAGTCCCATACCACTTGTTAAAAGTAGGCATTTAAAAACTCTAGAACCGATTCTTGCATCCAAGATTTGGCGAAAAACATCTACAGATTTGCCTGATATAACATGGTTCAATTAAGAATTTAAAGCTGTATTTGGTTTAGTAGTTATGGAAAAAGCATACATCTTGATTGGCTGCGAACTTGGTGCCGAAGGCGAGATCGTAGAGAAGATAAAGACCATGGACAAGGTCAAGGATGCAAGAGTTGTCTACGGAGATTATGACATTGTAGTGGAAGCAGAAGCAAGCACGGATACTCAACTTGACAACTTGATTACAAAGAAAATTAGAAAAATGGACAAGGTAAGGTCCACTATGACTTTGGGCGTCGTAAGCTAGCTATAATTCCCAATACAATAATTCCAATCCCTACAGCGATAATAAACCCACCGTACCCAATCCATTTTGGGTTAGAGTACATAAAAGACGAGGTAGGCCCTACAATCGAATTTCCTTGTAAAAAGAAGATTACGCCAAAGCCAAGTATGATAGCACCGCCGCTAATTACTGGAATTCCAATTTTCATGATCCAAGTATGTGTTCCATAAATAAAAGACAAAAGGAGTTGATAAAATAGGCAAAATCATTTGGATTTCTTTCTTTAATGTGCTTTCATAAAGCAAACCATAGATTGGATGAGTGGGGACCTGACCTATTTGAAATTAGGCATAGTAGAAATTGGCTAGACATCAGCATATTTGTTGGAGCGGCAGCGCTCTCTCTGATGGTATCTTTTCTATTTGGGCCAAATATTGAGCAAGCCATCAAGCAGTCTCCAATCATCATAGATGTGATGTTCATTCCTTCGTTTCTAATTGGTTTGCTATACGGAGTCAAGATGGCAGAACGAGTAATGTCACCTGCTGCCCCCCGAAGTCCTGTGAGAAGAGGAATCATCAAGATATTTCTATTCATCTTCATGATGGGTTCAATATTTACATCAGTCTCGTTTGCATTGCACGGTGGAGTCCATCCTCCGCAAGATTCCATGTGGAAGGAGGGAATATTTACATGGATAAATGATTTCGTCAAGGCAAACGGCGGATTGACGTTTCTAATAGTATCAAGCATAACAATGATGGCCGCTGCAACAAAGCGCATAGTAGGAATGAGCGGATTTCTGAGCAGAATTTTTGCATTTGTTGGAACGTATATCTTCTTTACAATGATTGCCCTTAGTTTGACACACACTGATCCTACCCATTCACAGGTTTACTTGTACGCATGTTACCAGGCAGGAATAGTTGGCGGAATATTTTATCAAATAAACAAGTTTACGACACGCTCAAACATGTGGGAAGACTACATGAACGGATACTACTAGATTTTACGGTATCGCCAGGTCAGAATCAACATTCCAAAGGATGCTGCCATTATTACAGGTACAATTCCTGAAAATTCTGGAAGATATACAGTTCCGGCAATATCAGTTTTCACGCCGCCGGAATCATTGAATGTCAACATGACTGTAGTGAGGTTTGTATTTTTTAGTATGATAGGAGAGACTTGCTTTCCATCTTGGTAAATAGTGAAGTTTCCGCTAATCAGATTTTTAGGAATCTCGATTTCTGCAATGTTTCCTGTGTGAGAGCTATTTCCAAGAAATGTCAACGTCTTTGTGTCTTTGTTAAACGTAACATTTGTCATGTCATAGTTTGAGGTGGTGTTTACCAAAAATGTATACTGTTCTGCTTTGATTGGCCAGCTCCATCTTATTCCCGGATGGTCAAGGCCGTGAATCTGTATCTGCCCTGATGCTTGTGCTGAAAATAATACTAGTGATAATCCAAAAACAGTTGCTAGAATAAAGAAATATACAGTATTCAATTTCTCAGGCCGGCAATTTTTCCACGCATTTCTTTGTCAGATGATATTCTCGGGTGCGATGGATCTGCCAGTATGACTTCATACCACA
>DATFDB010000070.1:0-17372 GCA_035252445.1 Nitrosotalea sp.
AACATTGGTTGGAATTGTAACATTGGTTGGAATTGTAACATTGGTTGGAATTGTAACATTGGTTGGAATTGTAACATTGGTTGGAATTGTAACATTGGTTGGAATTGTAACATTGGTTGGAATTATTGATGTGATATTTCCAAGGTTTGTCGCGTTGCTCTCAGAAAGCAAAATTCCACCCATTGTGTTGGCAGCATTTGGCAAAATATTGACTTCATCTATTTGACCGGAAAACAGATTGGAAAGACCATTGGTAGAATTTTCTGCTGCAATCAAGAGATCAGATTGAGGAAATTCAACTTGTGGATATAGCGAAGTTGAAAATTTGGGACTGGTTATCAGTTCTAAGTTGTCCTTAGTACCATTTATGAGAATACTTAGCGAATTCCCATCAAATATTCCAGTTATCTGAGTCCATTCTGGCTTTATTGCAATTTTTGATTCTATCGTATGCCATTGTGACCCATCATAGACACCATAATCCACATAATAAGACGCATCATGTTGTTTTAGATAAAGTGAAAAAGAGTCTTCCTTGCTTAATATCGTAAACTTGTTTGCAGTAAAGTTGTAATCTGGTTTTATCCATGCAGAAACCACAAGGTTGGAAAGTTTTGCAACATTCTTGCTTTTTAAAATCACATAATCTTGTTTTCCATCAAACTTTAGTGAATGACCAGAGGGTCCACTCATGATCTGGGTTCCGCTTATGAAAGTATATTGATCTGGATTTATGTTGTAAAAATTCCAAGTCATGATCTCTTTGACAATCTCTGCTGGATTTGTATACGTCTCTTGTGCTATAACGCCCTTCATGGATAGTACGTTTGTCATGAAAACAACCAGAATTAGCATTAGAAGATAGCTTAACGCTGAGACATGCCACTTTCCATTGTATTCCAACAGAAAACAATGGCCAAATGAGCGATATTATAGAGAAAGCAGAATATCATGGGTGAAAATCACAATTGAGCATGTCAAACCAATAAAAGATGTGTATTTTGAAGAGAATTGGTTTTTTGGGGTTTCCTACTGGCACGCTACTTGGCTTGATTGAGCACCATTGTAGAGACGGTTGATGGCTAGAATGTCACAACCGGAGATGTATGGATACTGGGTCTGGATTGTTGCATGCATAACATCATTGGGATCGGTAGAATGGGCAAGACCCATTGCATGGCCAAACTCATGTCGTGCTATGGCCTTTAGTTGATTGATTGAAAGATTCTGCGCTTGAAATATGGTAACCGTGGAACGGAGTATCTGGTGCTGGTCTGATACAGACTTTGTAAATCCTGTATATCCATCTGGGTTGATGTCTGATGAGAGAATTATTATGATATCGCCACTTCCGGAACTTGATTCTGATATCTCAAATTGTTTTGGAATGTATAGCTGCGTGCTTGTTTTAGACGCTTGTGCGAGAGCTCCCTGCCAACCCATGTAATATGTTGAAGTTGTGCCCTTTGGACCTTCGTGAATCAGCGAATCGTCAATCTGGAGCGAGGTTTTTGAAAGTATCGCATCTTTGACGGCATCAATTTTGTCTTGTGGCACTCCAGCCTGGTTTACGATATCAACATGAAGTATGCGGTCGGGTGGTATGTTCCAGGAAACCCATGTGTTTATGGTAGTTCCCTGCAGGTTCTGGATCAAGTACCCCGTCTTGTAGTTTGTTAAAACATTGGTCATTGTTTGAAGTACCACTTGCTCTTCATAATACGAATAACCTGTGAACCCTATTGCCACGGCAATACCTGTCAAGGCAATTAACATGTAAAATTTTTTGGATATTCTGATGTTTTTCCTATGTTCCAGTTCAACAATGTCCTGTGACAACATTTTCATCTGTGAAGATTCTCTTTCTTTATGGATCTCTGTTTCCGTAACTTGTTTTATTTGGGTCAATTCGTCTTCTAGCTTGCTAATTTTTTGTTTGTATTTGTTCTTCAATTCCCTCAGCAAGAGTATTCGTTGTTCGAGATTCCTGATTTTTTTGCCATTGGAAGGATCGATTGTCTGTAGGCTTTTGTCGATTTCATTTTTGTCCATTGGGATCACTCGTTGTGTTTCTCAAATTTCAAACCTGCATCTAATACGTTTGCTAGAAAATCTATATCAAGCGGTTTTCTAAAATAAGACCTGACGCCTTTATTTTTTAACTCGGAGATTTGCGTGTCTGAAATTTTGTCACAAGCTGTCAAAATAATAATATTTTGCTTATCTATCTTTCCTGTTCTTGCAAGTTCATCAATTATGCCATAACCACTTAATTCAGGCATGTCAAGCTCAAGAAAGGTCACGTCGTATTGGTTTTTGTTCAAAGCTTCCAGTGCATTTCTGCCGTTGTTTACAGCAAGACACTGGTGCCCGCTGTCTTGTAGGTATTCGCATAATAGGTCGGCAGTCTCTTTGTCGCTGTCAATTACAAGCAAGTTCATCTTTATGGCATGATTTCTTGTTAGGGAGAGATAAAGCGCGGCACTATTATCAGCGCTGGAAATAAGATATTATCAATAGTGAAAATCTGGTCTCTGGCTTTTTAATTTCGTTTTTGCCTTTATAATCATGAAGCACAGGGGACAATTCATCCATGATATTTCGTGCTATTGTGGGCATTGCATATTTTGCAAAGTCATCTTATGTATCAAAACTGGGATAGTGTCAAGATGACTGAATTGAAAACAAGATTTTCTCTGTCAAATCAGAAATATTTGGCAATTTGTCTGAGTGTTACATTCCTTATTTGGTTGGTTCCTTTTTTAATTGGAAAAGATACGGCAATTTTCACAGCTGATCTGTTTTACATTCCATTATCTGTACTGTTGGTAATGGTGTCAATTTATAGGGTAATCTATTCACATGAAAAAACTACAAGAGTCACGTGGATTATATTTTCAATTTCTTCGATGGCCATGCTTATCGCAGAGCACATCTGGTCGTTTAATGAGCTGATACTTGGTGTAAAGCCATTTCCATCATATGCCGATGTCGCATTTCTGATAAGCTACCTTTTGTGGATTCCTTTTTTTGGCATGTTCATAAAACCTCTAAAAAACCACATATCGAAAAAGATGATAGGTTTGGCAGTCTGTGTCTCCTGTTCTATAATTATACCAAATGCATACATGCTAATTCAATCCAATGCAGGCACATTCACGGTAGAAAATACCCTGCTGTCTTCATATCCGATAATTGATGGGATTGTTTTTTTCCCTGCAAGTATTGGCATCATGTTATTTTTTAAAGGCAAGACTAACTTTTTCCCATCCTTGATGTTTTTTGCCATGGTGTCTGAGTTAGTAGCCGATGTTATCTATGAAATCACCACTGGAAATGGGACATATTACACTGGAAACATTGCGGAGTTATTCTATTACTTTCCATTTGTAGTATTCATGTTTGGAACATATGACCTGAATAAATTGGAAAAGAAAAAGGAAATTGGCGTGAGTAACACTTGAAAATTTTCTTTTCCATTCTTCTAATTGCTTTTAGCATAATAATAAGTTCAGAGGTAGTTGGCATAATTTTCATATATGATTCAAAGGTAAACTTGGAAAACCAGATTCTAAATTCTGCAGAAGAAAAAAACCGGATGTTAGTAAATAGAATTGATAGCTATATCTCGGAAAGAACAATCGATATGTTAAACCTCGTAAATGACAAGTCTGTTCTACAGGCAGTAGTTTCATCCAATGCAGAATTCCAAAAGATGGATAACTCTAGACAGTACATTGAAGCGCAAAATGTGACTTGGAGTTCGACGCCACAAAATGTTACCACTCCATTCATGTCAAGTATTATAGAAAACCCTACAGCTGACCGGCTCAGAGGGATGATGAGTATGGAAAAGGCGATTTTTCACAATGATGTGTTTGGCAGGTTGCTTTTAGCAAATTCCTACGGTGCAGATGTGGCGGGAAGCATAAAACCTGATGATTACGACCAACTTACGGATCCATGGTATGTGGCAGCAAAACAAAATGGGTTGTATATAGGAGATGTAACACTGGATAGGGCCTCAGGTTTTATTGTAATTCCAATTGCAACAAGGATTAACGATGAAAATGGAAATTTTGTTGGCGTGGCAAAGGGAGTCCTCGGCATCGATAACATATTTCACATTTTATCCGACCAAATGGCATCTCAAAAAATTATTCCTGTGGAGTACGAATTGTTTGATAGTAAAGGCACTGTCTTGTATTCTACTAACACTGTAGAAAAACCCCTTGTCAATTCTTTTCCAAATGACTTTATTCAAAACATACAAGGACAGTCAGGCAGCTTTATCTATGCAGCTCCTGGTGAGTCACAACATTTTGTGGTTTATGCTAGTTCCAACTCTTCAAAAATTACCCCTACTGGTAACTGGATACTGGCAACCGAATACGATCCAGCTCAGATACTGCAGCCGGTAAATAGTCTGACTAGCATGCTACTCATAATGATGATTGTAATGATTCCTGTTACATGTGTCGTAGTCCTTCTGATATCACGTAGAATTGAAAGACCATTGGCAGACTTGATGTTCTACATGCGTAATTTCTCAAAGGGCGATACCAAGTATGTTGTCCCACAAGGTTCCGATGACGTAAAGGAACTCACTTCAGGCTTTAACAACATGATGACCTCAGTAAGAAAGTCCGAGGAGAAGATTTTGCATTCGGAAGTAAGATACAGGAGTCTATTTGAATCGTCGCCTGATCCGATCAGGTTGGTAAATCTGGATGGAATAGTAACCGATGTCAATCAGGCCTTTGTTAGGAAATTTGGATATTCAAAGGAGGAATCTATAGGGCAGCCACTATTGGCAACTCTGGTTGAAACTAATTCGTATAATATGGGAAAAATCTTTGAAGAGTTGAAGAAAGGAAATGCGATCTATAGCATGCATGTACAATACAAGAAGAAAGATGGGTCGATCTTTCCTGCATTGTTAAGCGCAACTCCCTTTTATGATTCTGAAAACCTGCTTGCTGGATATGTCGGAACGATAAAGGATATCACTGAATTAGTTGAGGCAAAAAAACAGATCGAAGAAAAGGAAGCAAAGATAGAATTACAGTACGCCAAGCTGGCTCAAGTGGATAAACAAAAAGATGAATTTTCATCCATGGTATCTCACGAGCTAACCACGCCGCTATTTCCTATAAAATTCCATGCTGCCATGCTGAAAGATCCGAAGAATTTTGGCGAGCTAAATAGTGATCAACTCAATTCGGTTAATGAGATTTACCAAAACTCTGAGAAGTTGGAAAAATTAATCTCTGATGTCTTGGATGCACAAAAACTCGAGATGGGAGTAACGAGATTCAAAAAGGACAATTTTGCGGTAGATGAATTCATGAATAAAATATTTACTCACAATTTGCCTTTCATGGAAAATAAGAAAATCAAGTTCATAAATTCTACAAAAGACAAGATGACAGTTACAAGCGATGCTGACAGGCTAAGCCAAGTCTTCAGCAACCTGATAATGAATTCGGTAGACTTTGTGCCTGTTGCAACAGGCACAATTGAGATCAATGCTGAAGACCAGGGAAAAGATGTCTTGTTTTACGTCAAAGACAACGGTATCGGAATTCCAAAAGACAAGCAAGGAAATCTCTTCAAAAAGTTTTACCAGATAGACACCTCACCTACTCGAAAACATAGAGGCAGCGGGCTGGGCTTGTCTATATCCAAGGGAATAGTGGAAGGACTGGGTGGGAAAATATGGCTAGAAAGCGCAGTTGGTGTGGGAACTGTAGTTTATTTCACAATCCCAAAGGCTAATGGCATTAAATGAATTTGAGATTTTTTGACCTAAATGTGATAGCAAAAATATATGTTAAAAAATCAGCACATGAAAAACTTGCATTGCATATGTGGTTGGGATTTTTGCCATGTACCGGATGCTTTATCTGAATGGGGGGTATATATTGTACCTATGAAAATCCTTGTGGCAGACGACAATGAAAGCATTGTATGCATGCTAAAGAATTTTTTTGAAAGGAGGGGGCATGCATGCATTCCTAGTACTGATGGAAGAAATGCGCTTGATCTCATGAATAGGGAAAAGTTTGACGCTGTGATTCTAGATCTGGCCATGCCGGAATTTAGCGGCTATGACATCATAAATGAACTTGAAAAAAATGGAAAAATTAAGAATCAGAACATAATTGTGCTTACTGCGTCTTCTATCACTACAGATCGAGTAAACTCGCTGCTAAAACAAGGAATAAAATCATGCCTAAAGAAACCCGTGACACCTGAAGTTCTGCTTGATACAGTGGCATCTGTATGGCAATCAAAATAAGTCATTAAAAAATACTAGATCCTGCTTGAACATGATTGCATGTGATTGATACTCGAGTGTGGTGTTTACTTTGTTTTTAGGTAAATTCCTCAAGAAAGCGAATCTGAGCATCTAATAGTCGATCAATAGAAATTAAACAAAAAATTGGCATATTGTCGCAATTGATTTTTAATCTCTTGTTTATATGATACAGCTGGAATTGTAACTGCAATTGCGTATTGGTATGATGGCACAGCAAGGAGATCACATCTTAGGTATTTACTCCAAAGAAAAAAATGAATTTGATGATGTAGTTTCCTTTTTGCATGAGGGTATTGACAACAATGAAGTACTATTACTGATAACTGATTATGTAGAAAAAGACGAGATACGCAAAAAATTAGGGAATGCATGGAATATCGATCTTAAAAAACTAGAGTGTTCGCTTGATGTTGTAATACGAAAACCCGAGGAGTTTTACGCTCCGGAAGGCTCTATAGATGCATTAAACCTAGAGCGATTTTTGGAAGAATTTGTTCATTTTGCAGTCAATAAAGGAAAATCTGGTATTCGAATATTTGGCTCCCATCATGTAATAATGAAAAATGGTCTTGTGACCGAGATGATGCATCTAGAGTCAAGATTTGAGAAAAAGTTTGAGCTTCCAATAACAGCACTTTGTGCATATATGAAAGAAGACATTGAAAGTTTAGACAAGAGCCAATTTGAAACATTAAAAGAGCATCATCTCACTATTAGGGAAATGTGATAATTTTTCTTGCCTGATAATACCGCGCGTGAGAATGTTGTTCTAAATATAATACCTGATATCTATTAACAACAACAATTGATCAAGATACGTAACCTTACAAAGCGGTACGAGAACCTGGTAGCTGTAAGCAACATAAATCTGGAGATAGAAAAAAACGAAGTCTTTGGACTATTGGGTCCAAACGGTGCAGGCAAGACTACGGTAATACACATGCTGGCTACACTACTCAAGCCAACCTCAGGTACTGCTATTGTAAACGGATATGACATACTTGCAGAACCAGGTAAGGTGCGGTCATCAATCGGTATTGTCTTCCAAGCCCCAAGCAGTGACGATATGCTTACAGGATATGAAAACCTCAAGGTGCATGCATTTCTTTACAGCGTTCCCTCTTATGAACGAGAAAAAAGAATCCAGTCAGTGTTAGAGCTTGTGGGTCTTGCAGAGAGACAACATGATCAAGTCAAGAAATATTCAGGCGGAATGAGAAGAAGACTTGAGATAGCAAGAGGTCTTTTGCATAAGCCTAGAGTAATGTTCCTTGACGAGCCAACACTTGGCCTTGACCCACGCAGCAGGGAAACAATGTGGGAGTACATTGAAAAGCTTGTCAAAGAGGAAGAAATGACATTAATCCTTACAACCCATTACATGGAAGAAGCAGACCATCTCTGCAATAGGATTGGAATAATAGATGAAGGAAAAATAATTGCCCTTGATACACCTTCCAATTTGAAACGCTCAATTGGCGGAGACATTGTTAGAATAAAAACAAAATCTTACCAAGCAATAGAGGAACTTAGAAAACTCATCTATATCAAAAAGGTTGAGCTTGTAGATGGAGATCTTATATTGTATGTTGACAATGCTCGAGCAAATCTTCCTGATATACTACAACACGTAAAAGCAGAATATGTCGAATTCCGCTCACCAGATCTAAATGATGTATTCCTAAAATTTGCGTCAAAAAGCATCAAAGAAAGTGGAGAGGGAGGTTATATGGAGAGATATGCTCAGTATGGGAAATAATTCTATGGTATTTGAAAAAATATATGCGCTCTGGCTCAGAGAGTTCAAGGTATTTCTACGAGAAAGAAGCAGACTGATTGCATCGATATTTACCCCCCTGCTGTGGCTTTTTGTAGTGGGAACAGGATTTGGTTCAGTTGCGACTATCCCTGGAGAAAGTTCGATAGATTATGAAAAATTTATCTTCCCTGGAATAATATGCATGTCAGTTATCTTTACCTCTATATTTTTTGGCTCATACATAATATGGGATAGAAAATTTGATTTTCTAAAAAGCGTGATGGTGGCACCTGTTAGCAGAGGGACAATTTTTGTCGGTAAAGCACTTGGAGGCATGACAAGTTCTCTTATCCAATGTGCAATATTGCTCTCGGTAGGAGTATTAATTGGAATTGCCTACTCTCCTTTAGGTATACTTGAATCGATTATCATTGTACTGCTTCTTTCGTTTACATTAACCTCACTTGGTCTTGCTCTAGGAAGCTACATGCAAAGCTTGGAAGGTTTTCAAATGATAGCAAGCTTTGTTGTGTTTCCATTATTTTTTTTAAGTGGTGCTCTATTCCCGTTAGAAAAACTACCTCCCTGGTTAACTGTTCTTACATCAATCGATCCTGCCACATACAGTGTCAATGCAATGCGAACCGCAGTATTGGGAATAGGAGACCGGCCCTACGTACTTGAGATGATGATCCTTCTTGGTTTTGCTATACTTTTCGGTATTGTAGGGATATATTCATTTAAACGAATGAAAGCAGTTTGAGATTTTTTTTTGATAAATATTTTTTCTATTATCAAAACAAATACTAAGTTTTTGAAAAAATAAATTTTTTGATAACTATTATGTATAATGCCAAACCTATGAGAAGCCAAATAAAGGATGCAACTTTTGCAGTATAGCTTAGATAATACATCAAAGATATGCAACTTGCTACTCCGATGATAGGGAATATTGGATATAGCGGAACTTTGAAAGGCCTATTCGTGTTTGGCTCTTTTTTCCTTAATTTAATCACCGAAAGGTGAGTGAAAAGATATGTGAAAAGGGTACCAAAATTAAAAATTGAAGCAATGATTACTATGTTATTAAAAAATATGCCTGCAAGTATTGATATTGCAACTCCGCACGTGATTATGGAGATGTATGGGGTTCCAAATTTTTTGCCTATCTTATCAAAATATTTTGGAAAAAGACCATCTCTGCCCATGGCCAAACTTGATCGTGATCCCGCAATCACCGAACTTAGCACTACAGAACCTGTTGCTATTAATGCAGAAAAAGACACAAAGTCGATTATTATGCGGTTGCTTGAAAGAGCATTAGCCAAAGTATCTAATGGCGATGCCACAGAGCCTATTTTATGCCAGTCCAAGACTCCTACTTCAACAAGCGCAATTCCTACATAGACTACAAAGGCGACCGCAAATGCAATCATTAACGCCTTTGGAATTGTCTTTTCAGGATTTCTGACCTCTTCTGAGAGCATCGAGACACTATTGAATCCAGCAAATGCAAAAAAGATCACCGCTGCTCCGTTAAGTGTTCCACTAAAACCATTTGCAAAAAATGGCGTAAAGTGTTTTGGATCAAAATGATTTGCCAAAAAGAAAGTTCCAAGAAAAATAATTAGTGTTATCGCAAATATCTTGATGATAACCATGATAGACGCAGCTCCACTTACCTGTTTTATCCCAATCAAGTTTAGAACAAGCATTACTAGAGGAATTCCTAATGCTGCGAGGATCAATGTTGTTGTATCTTGCAATCCTAACAGTACTGAAAAATAAGCTGCAAATCCTACCGAAACAGCAGCAGCGCCTACTATTTGATCAAAATAAAAAAACCATCCTACAAGAAAAGCGGGAAATCTCCCAAACGCTCTCTTGGTATAAGAATATGAAGCACCAGTCTCAGTTATAAAAGAAGAAAGCTCTGCTGAAGAAAATGCAGTAAGAAGTGCTACAAAACCTGCCATAAGAAAAGAAAGTATTACGGATGGGCCTGCAAGTCCTGCTGCTACTCCACTTAGGACAAAGATGCCAGCCCCTATGATGTTTGCAATTCCGACTGATGCTGCTCCAAAAACACCTACATTTCTCTTCAGTATAGTCAATTTATTTCCAATCCGCTTGTAGATTCATAGAAAAATCATCTAAGTTGGTTTTGCTATTATTGTATTGTTGATAAAGTGTCTAAAATCAGAACTAAACCTACTGTCTGCATTGATTTTTTTCCAATACAATCCGATTGTTCCATCCAGGAAGCTGCTTTTCATCATCTGTGTCCATCCTGACCAGATTGCATCATTTAGTAGATTTCTCTTATACATGTTAAAGGCTTGATTGTATACTGATAAAATGTAAATTGCAAACACCTGCTCTGGAGGATCAGTCTGGTTAACCAATTTGGAAAGTTCTGGACGCTCGATTATTATTTCGCCTATGCGGTGCATCTTTTCGGTAAGCTCGCTGATGACCTGAGTCTGAAATTCCCTTGATAGGTGGTTAATTTCTCTCCTTGAAAAGTAAAATGCTATCACAAGTGAGCCCACGATGCCTATTGTTTGGGCCATGCTCAGAATTTCTGAAAAATCAAATATCAATTTGCATCTACTTCTAAATTATTCAGGATTTAGATGACTATAAGCCGAATTTAGATTTCCACTGCTGATTTTCACTCTTGATATTTACACTGTTCTGAATGTATTATTTATAACAAACAAGCATAAACAGATTAGAAAACAATGAGATATGATATTCAATGATAGGGTAGATGCAGCTAACAAACTTGCAAAAAAACTAGCAGATTTGAGAACTGAAAACCCTGTCATACTTGCAATACCGCGCGGTGGTGTGGTAATAGGTGATGTTATAGCGAAGGAATTAGGCGCAAAATTGGATATAATAGTGTCAAGGAAGATAGGTGCTCCGGATAATCATGAGCTGGCAATTGGAGCTGTAATGCATGATGGAAGTTTTTATCCCAACACAAGAATTATTGATGCGCTAAATGTATCCAAAGAATACGTAGAACAAGAGATCAAATCAGAACTCAAAGAAATTGAACGCCGTTTAATGAAATTTAGAGAACATACAAAATACGAAATAGAAAATAAAACTGTGGTTCTAGTTGATGATGGGATTGCCACGGGTGCAACCATACTTGCAATCATAGAATGGATGAAAAAACAACATCCTAAAAGATTGATAGTCGCCATTCCTGTTGGACCAAGAGATACAATTGAACGATTGTCCAAAATTGTAGAAGTCGTAGTTTTAGACATTCCAGAATCTTTCAAAGCGGTAGGTGAATTTTATAATGAATTTGAACAGGTAGAAGATAGCCAAGTGATTGAAATTCTTCGCCAACATGGATACAAACCCAAATAGAATGATACTAAGTTGATTTGAAATTGGACAATCATTGATCCATGTCCTTTGATTAAATTAACCATCTCATTATCACCTTTGAAATTTGCAATAGCTTTCTTATGTCACATTATGGCAGAAAAATCATTGAAATTAAGGAATTACGACATAAACCAAATAATAAAAAAAATAGTATCTGTATCTAAAAAAACAACACTTCTTGATGCACGGTCCATCTTACTGCGTTATAAAATAAGCCGCATACTTGTATCTGAAAATGAAAAACCTGTAGGAATACTGACTGAAAAAGATCTGGTCAAATCGATATATACCTTGGGTAACAAGCCAATTGAGAGCGTAACTGTATCTGAAATAATGACAAAACATCTCATAACGACAACCGATGATGCCACGTTATATGACTGTGCAAGACTGATGTTAGACAACAAGATTAGTTCTGTAATAATTTTAAAAAAAGATGGTAATCTATCCGGAATTGTTACAAAAACAGATCTAGCATCTGTCTTTCTTACTCAATCTGCAGGACCTCTACAGGTATCAAAAATCATGACAAAAAATGTGATAACCGTCAAACCTGCCGATTCCCTTTTGTATGTTGAAAATGTTCTTGTAAAAAATAGAATATCTAGAGTGGTAGTAGAGCGAAATAGAAAACCTATCGGAGTAATCACTCATCGTGATTTCATACCTGCCAAGATACCACTCTGGCTTAGGCAATCTGGAGATGCTAGTGAAGTTGAAAAGTATCGAATGGCAGAAAGACCAAATGAATTGAACTTGAATCAGTTAAACTATCTAAATACATTCATAGCTGCTGACATTATGAGCTCAAATCCAGTCACAATTAATGCCACCGATGATGTTTCTGAGGCCTCACTTCTTATGATACGTAACGGTATTAGTGGTTTGCCGGTTGTAAAGAATTCGTTGCTTGCTGGAATCATAACAAAGACTGACATTGTAAGAGCAATATCTACCGAAAATCCATGATGAACTAAAAAATGAAGATTAGAATTTAAAATAAATTGTTAGTCGTTGTCTTTTGCAAAATATGACCTGACTAGATTACACACCAATTTTTATGAAGCCCAGTATTCCCAGTCTTCTATCATATCTTGGTAGAGATTCTTGTCATATTTTTCTTCCGAAGACAGCATCATATGGAAGTACTTTACAAAATCAGTTACAGTTACAATTCCAACTGCTTGGTGATTGTCTGATACCACAATACGTCTTATTTTATTGAGGATCATCTTTTCTGCTACCTCTTCTGCTGGCGTGAGCGGACTTACTAACACAAGTGGAAATGACATTAACTCTGTTGTCTTGATTTCTGATGGTCTCTTGTTTTGAGCTACGACTTTAGATAACATGTCTCTTTCAGAGATTATTCCATAAGGCACGTTGTTTTTTGTAACTATTATGCTACTGACCTTATTTTTGTCCATTAGTTTGGCAATGTCTGAAGCGGGAACATCAGACTCTATAGTAATTACTTTTTTTGACATTATGTCTCGCGCTGTAGTCATATGGAAAGTTATGCAATTTGATATAAAACATACTTACAAAATTATCATTTGTGATAACAACAAGTCAAAAATCAGAGTTGAGAATACAGCTCATTCTTTAATAATGTAGAAATTAATTTCTAAAACTAGATGCCTGATGCGTTCATAGTTAATGATTTGTTTATGCCAAGATCCAAAATATCCATAAGATCACAAGTTAAACCATTAACTTGTTACATATGTAAAAAGGAACTAAACGGGATATCAATCACTGCCAAGGTTATAGACGGACAGACAGTTTTTCTCTGTTCGCATCATATAAAATCGGAATTACAACAATTGGTTCTTGTGAATTAACATGACACTACAGCCAGAGATCAAAGAAATCATGGAAAGAAACATGGATTTGATGCTAACTCAAACTAAAGTCTATCTTCCATTCTTGAAAATTGCTTTTCCACAAACCAAGGACCTGCCTGAATTGTGTTACAACCTTATGGTAGGAAATGCACTGACCACATTTCTATCACAGTATACGCTTAGAATGCAAAGCCCAAACCAAGAGGATTTTGCAGAGTTTGGGACCCTCATGGAACAATACAGGCAAAAAGTAAAAGAGCTTTTTTAAATGATAATAAAAAAAATTCTGGTCCCGTTTGATGGTTCTTCATTATCAAAAAAGGCCTTGGAGCTTGCAAAAGAAATTGCACGCAATTTTAATGCAGAATTGACTCTTTTCATGGTGATTCCTATCTATTACCCAATCAGTGATTCAGTTTTTTCTGGAGTATCAGCAACAAATTATCAACTAGTGTTAAAAGCTCTAAAAAATGAAGGAGAAAAGAAGATTGGTAAAGTAACTGAGAAATGTAGGGAAGAAGGAGTAAAGGCTTCATACAAAATAGTAAATGATGATGTCTCATCTGCAATTATCAAGGAAGCCAAAAAAACAAGAACTGATTTGATAATCATGGGGAGCAGGAGAATGACTGGAATCTCATCAATTAAACGCCTAGGAAGTACAGCAAGACACGTATCTGAATATGCCTCATGTCCTGTTACTGTAGTGCATTAAACAAAGCACATTAAACTATTATCTGTTTTACTAGTTCTTGTAAATTTCTTATTCTATTAGCTGATATCTGTGTCCTGTTGGATAGTTGCTCTGGATCTTTTAATAGTAGATCTTTCGCAATTATGACGCCATTTTCATATAATGAAAAAACCTCTTTTTTTGAAAGTGATAGGATTGCTAATGGGTATAGTCCGTGTTCTTCGATTAGTTTCTCAAGACTCTTTTCAGGTGGATATCTCCACGAGAGAACTTTTTGTCCGACACATGATGCATATGTTATGACATCAGTTGAAACTTTGGTATTGGTCACCAACATTTCGGCATCAAAGTGTGAACCAAGATCCAAAAATCTTGCATGAGTGTACAGCGATTCTTTAATTCCAGTAAAGATTCCAGGCATGTTGTGATATTTGCATTCAATGATGTATTTTTTGTTGGCCTCTTTGGAATAGGCTACAATATCTATCTCATGTTTTACGCATCTTCCATCTAGTTCTGTTCTTAATGCGTTTATCTGATACCCGTAACTCTCTAGAACTTTAGCTATATAGTCCTCAAATCGAAAACCAGCAGGACCCATGTGCATTATAGACTCTTTCAGTCTGTATCTATGCTTGACTATGTGTCCATTCTCTTCTGACGATAATGCCTTGAGTACCATCTTGTATATCTCGCCTGTGCGAATGTTATTGTAAATCTGCCTTGAAACCTTGTCTGCTATAATACGTGAAACTTTTCTTGAGGCGCCAGCTCTGATGCATGTACGCCTGACTTTGTTGTAATCGAAAAAAACTCTCTCCCCGTTTGCCTTGATTACGTATATTTTATTTTTCTTCAAATCATCCACTCATGCATTTAATCAAAACCGCGTCTGAAGATAAACTCATTCCTACCACAAAAACAAATGGATACGAATGCTTTGTTTTCAAGTCTTTCTAACTAATTGAGATTTTTTTACCAGCATGTATCTTTGGAATTATTATGGTTAGTATTCCATTTTTGAAATTGGCTGAGATCTTTTTGGTATCTACATGTGATGGAATTTTTGTAAATTTTTTAAAGTGTTCAAATTTGGCAACATGTCCGTATCTTGATACATTGTATGCTTCCTCCAGTTCTGCTTCGACTGTTATATAATCGGGAGTTGTAGTAACTACAATATCTTTTCTTTTCACACTAGGAAGGTCAACTTGTAATACCCATTTTGAGTTCTTCTCACTCAAATGAGATAGCGGCACAAGCTCCTTGTGCATAAAATCATCAAACATATCATCAAATATTGAATTGATTGGTTTTCCAAATGATGAGATAAAACTAAAAGTCATATCTCTATTTGTAAATCTGAGGAGGCTTCTGCGATTCGCTCTCTTGTTGCAAAACGTCTAGTGTTTTTTCCATGAGTTGTCTACCTTGTAATCTCAAATAATTCATTTGCTTTTTAAATTCAGTAAGATCTATCTCTCGTTTTATGATACTTGAAATAATCTTGATTGAATGCATTGCTGACTCTGGGTCTGGGAAATAGAAATTGCATTGTGTGAAGAGAATTAATGCCGGAATCGGTGAATTTTTCAAATGAGTAAGAATTGTAGCATCAGGCCCTGCTATCATGCCTGTGAGAAACTTTGGAATCTCATTTTCATATGTAATAGAATCAAGTCGTTCATCTGTACCGAGAGCAAATGTCTTTATGCTTTCTGCATTTTTCTCAGTAGCATGTATTCCGCTAGGCATTATGATTATGTCAACTCCATTTTTTTGGGCAAACTCAATTAATGACTGGGTAAAACTGACTGCCATATCATAATCAATTGGCATGTCAGATAAGACTGCAAAAATTGGTCCATTTTTGTATATCCTGATAGGACCGAAAATTTCCCCTTCATCAACAAAAACAACAGGCGTAGCATCTGGATTTTCAATTTCTCCTACAATTTCCATATCTAGTGCATGAACAAGATAAGAAACAGAAAGTGTTCCTATCAAGCCAGGTCCTGGTATGCCAACAATTAACACAGATGGCTCCTTTGGTATTTTTTTCAAACTCTTTATCTTGGTTTTACTTAGCAATGTACTCATCTTACTGTCTTGATAGAAATATCTCATTAAAGAAATTGCTATTGTTGATTATCATTTGTGATATTCTTAGACATATTATAAAATTGGATAAAACAAAATTAGACAAAATGTTGCTAATTCTCTAGGTTGACTTATTTCTAAAATACCATTTACTTGGAAATATGACTAGAAGATATCTTTCTTGTCTACTTTTCTAATTGATGTCTTCCAGCGTTTTTTGCCTCGTTTTGCGAGATTTCGTATGATCCTGCTTCCAAGTGCATCGAAAACCTGTGAGAGATCCCATCCAAGTTCTTCGTAATTGTCGCTCTTGTATGGAGTAAGAACTCTGACTGTTACCTTGTAATGGTTTCTGTTGCTCACTGGATTGTGCACTGTCTTAATTGATGCCTTGGCCTCCTCAACTTCTGGATATACTTTTCTTAGATTTTGAATTATCTTTGCAAACTTTGTCTTTACGATGTCTGCATTTGTCATGTCTTCTGGTAAACCGATTATGTAGAGTGGAATCTCGTTCTCGATTCGTGTTTCAAGCAAGTTTACCAAGTCCTTGTATGTTATTATTCCATGTAGGTCATCCCACAAAGTAAGCAGACAGCACGAGGCATCAGACTTTACCATGTTGTCTATGACTGTGCTAAGTGGTGCGCTTGTGTTGCAATTTGGAATACGAGTGCTTCCAAGATTGCCAATCAAAGACTCGAATCTTCTTAAAGCGTTTAATCCCTTCATGCCCATTCCTATCCTCTGTTCTGGCTTGAAGGCTTGTAACATGTGCATCGAAGTTAATACTTGTGCTATCTTTCCAGAGTGGATGACTGGAAGGTGATCAATTCTCATGGACATCATAATTTTTCTAGCAGTGGCAAGGGATTCGTTATTTTTGACAGTGACAGGATTTGGAACTAGGATATTGTTTGCTGTGATCCAGTGAAGTCCTTGTTGATTTAATAGTGAGACGATGTCCTTTGCATGAACCTGACCTACTAGCTGACCGTCTTCTGTTACTGGAACTGAACGAGTCCTATAATGTGACATGATAGAAGCTGCTTTTCCTACTGAATCACTTCTTCTAAGCGTACTAGCTTTATGCAATAAACTAGAAATGTTGTTTGAAATATTTCTTATATTCAGTATATCTCTTGCATTTGCTGTTAAAACCTCTTTTTTATTTACGCTGAAAACGTCATACAGATTTTTACTTGACATCATATCGATTACTTTTGATATTGAAGAGTC
>DATFDB010000071.1:0-13776 GCA_035252445.1 Nitrosotalea sp.
CATGGCAAACAGATGCAGAAAAGATCAAGAAGAATTTTGCCAAAGAACAAAAGATCATGCCTAGGTCAGCCAAGGAAAAACAACTACAAGCATTTGCAACTAGATTCACTTATGATACACAGAGAATAGAGGGTTCCACACTTACCAGAAGGGAGACAGCAAACCTTCTTGAAAGGGGAATAACCCCTACAAATAAGCCTTTGAGGGATGTAAAAGAGGCAGAGGCTCACAGAGACCTTTTTTACGAGATTCTGAAATCTGAAAATGACTTGACACTACAAATGATGCTTGATTGGCATTGGAAACTGTTACACCAGACAAAATCCGATATTGCTGGAAAGATAAGAAAATACCCAGTGGCAATTAGCGGAAGCAAGTTTCTGCCGCCATCTTCAATTGAAGTCTTTCCCATGTTAACAGAGTTTTTCCAGTGGTATAACAAGAACAAAAACAAACTACATCCTTTAGAGCTCGCAGCAATTGCTCACCTGAAGTTTGTAACAATACATCCATTTGGCGATGGAAATGGAAGAGTATCAAGGCTTATCATGAATTTCATTCTCAACAAAAAAGATTACCCCATGTTGGACATTCCATATGAAGATAGGAATGGCTACTACAATTCACTTGAAAGATCACAACTAAAGGAGGAGGAAAGGATCTTTCTCCAATGGTTTGTTAAAAGATACATTAAGGAACACAAAAGGCACCTCAAATAGACATGAACATTCTCTTGCTTTCACAGTTCTTCTCAACCACTAGGGGAGGTGGAGAATATGTCTTCAGTGTCATAGCAAAAAAACTTGCAGAGGACAACAAGGTATACGTAATAACAAACAAGATTGCAGGCGAGAACTATCAAGAGCACAAAAACATCAATGTAATCTTTGTCCCTCCTGTGCTGCAATACAAAGGAGGACTCCCGCCAGGATTTTCCGATAACATTAGGTATTCCATAAATGCAATAAGGCAAGGCCTCAAGATTATAAAAAATGAAAATATAGACATTATACATTCCAACAACTTTGCGCCAGCCCTTGCCGGTTCCATTCTGTCAAGCCTTACTTCCAAGCCACATATCACTACAGTCCACGATGTCTTTTCATTGTGTGGAAAAAACTATTGGAAAGAGTGGGGCAGACAAAGTGATGTATCAAGGCTAAACGTATGGCTTGCCCCGTTCTTTGAGAAACTAATGATAAAGCTGAGATACGATTGCATCCATACAGTAAGCGAGGCCACAAAAGATGACCTGCTAAAGTTTGGAACAAAAAAACCAATCCATGTCATACATAACGCAATAGAATCAACCACAGTAAACAACGCAACACCAAATCCATTACAGTTTGTATATGTTGGTAGGTTGGTCTTTTACAAGAATCTCGAGGTTGCAATAAAAGCAATCGACATTGCAAAAAAGACAGAGCCTGGAATCAAGCTTGTATTGGTTGGCAGCGGCCCTCATAGGAAAACACTTGAAGAGATGGTAAAAAAATTAGGCCTTGAAAAAAACATAGAGTTTCGAGGATATGTCACTGCAGAAGAAAAATCAAGGATAATTGCCGAGTCTGCAGCGCTAGTGTTTCCAAGCTTGTGCGAAGGATTTGGCCTTGTAATACTTGAGGCATATGAGCAGAAAAAGCCAGTCTTGGTCTCTGATATCAAACCCATGTCAGATATTGTCTCAAATGAAACGACAGGTTATGTATTGAACCCATCAGACGAGAAGGCATGGGCCAACTGTTTCCTTGAGGTAATAAAAAATCCAGCTAAAGCAATGGCATATGGCCAGAACGGCCATCAAAGGTTAACGACACTGTACAACCAAGAGTCAATGCACCAAAAAATTGTCAAGATGTATCAAGAAGTATTACTGAAAAAAACTAGTTGATTGCTCCGCCAGCTTTTATCAATACACCACCGCCAGATCGTACAAGTAAATGGTAATGTGTAAAATCAATGTTAAGTCTTAATCCATTTGGAATTGTCAAGACAGCACCTGACTGGACAATTACATTTGCAGGTGCAGTTACAGATGATGATATGGTACAGCTTGATGATATAGTCCAGTCGCCAGAAGCAGGTGGGCTACAAGAAAAAAACTGTACTGCCGAGTCAACCTCCATTCTTGGAAAAGAAAGTCCGTTTCCAGAGTCAAAAACAGATCTTCCTGTTGTCCGCAAATCAGACAAGATTGTAGATACAGATGCAGTAGGGCTTTTCTGTTTGAGTATAGCAATTGCACCAGAGACAGCAGGAGTTGCAAATGAAGTTCCGCTTCCAACCTCTGTTCCCCCTCCAGGTACTGAAGATGTTACTGATTCTCCAGGTGCCATGATACTAAGAAACGATGCCCTATCTGAAAATGACGACACATGATCCGAGTCGCTTGTAGAACCGACACTTATTGCACTTGATATGCAGGCAGGAGAGTCTAGCGCATTTACAGCACCGTCATTTCCTGATGCAACTACTGGCGCAATCCCTACCGATTGCAATGTGTCAAACTCTGACTTGTATTGCGGAAAAGTCGAGTCGCAGTTGCTTGTAAATAAAAAGGAGCCAAGGCTCAAGTTTGCAGCAGCTATACTGAAGCTGTTTCTAAGACCATACACATATTCAAGACCGCTTATAATGTCGCTGTCAGATGCTACAATGCACGGTGTTGTAGAGCCGCAGTCTGCTACAGCATTATCTTCATGAAACACCTGCACTGCAATGATGTTTGCACCCTTTGCAAATCCAGGAAGTATGGTCGGATCGTTTCCTGCAGCAATTCCTGCCACAAATGTTCCATGAAAACAACCAGAGATGGAATCAGGGCATGGAACTGCAGAACCCGAACCTATCTCACTTGTCTGTCCATTTGGACAAAACGATGCGTCGCCAGCTTGGGCAGGAGCTGAAAAACATGCCTCTGCTACAACTTTACCTGAAAGAAAGGGATGTGTCTTGTCTACACCAGTGTCAAGTACTGCAATTGTCTGACCAGAACCCGTGTCTCCAAGATTCCAGGCGTTTTCAGTTCCAGTGAGTGGTATAGTATTGACATCCAAGGGTTTTAGCAATCTGTCTTCGTATATGCCTGAAACCAAGAGCGATGAGTTTAGCATCTTCAGCGATGCAGCATCAACTCTCATTGCAATAAATGGAATTGTGCCAAACCTCTTTACATGATCAATTTTATTCAGTGAGAGCTTGCCTACAAGTAAATTTTGAGTCTGGTTTATCCACTGTCTCTGGTTTGCTATGCTCTGAATGTTTTTCATCTTTCCTTCTATTGTAAAGGGCAGATTTAGCTTTATGATGACTCTGACCTTGCCTTCCTTGTTTGCCTTGTCCATGAGCGCCTTGAACATAACCTTGGAATTTGTGTTGTTATAGTTTTGAACAGTATTTTGTGTCACATTTTGGGCAAAGCTATGCTGCAAAGGTATCACACTTGTAAAAACAATCAAAAGTGATGCACAGATTACCAAGCCTAAAAGTAATTTCTGCATCACAAGTAATTTTTGGCGCTTGTATTTACACCTAATCTGACTGTATACCACACAGAAAATTACTCTAACACCAAGAGGAACTTGCATAATGCTTTTGTGTTAAATGTTCCACACGATGTCTTGACTATTTTTCCCATTGCTGGGATTATGCCAAGGCTTTTTCGAGAAAAGATACTTGAAGAATAAGTATCAAGAGAATTTCTTGAGATGTTGTAATTTTAGATCAAAATAAACTAAAATAGAAGTAAAGCGCTACCATAACCAGCGGCGAGGGGGGATTTGAACCCACGAAACCGAGCTGGTCATAGATTTTTCAGTTCCACGCAATAGCCGAGCTATGCGACCTCGCCAATTTTTTTGTCCAAATTATTGTATAAAATTGGAGGTAATGCTGTTATATTCAAAAGATGTCACTTTTCAATACTTGAAAAAAGATGCAGTATATGTAATCAAGACCGCGCTAGTATTTTGTGCCTTGTCAGCAGCATTCTCCTTTGTTGGAGTATTGCTTCCAGAAAAGGGACCGCTTGCAAACCCAAGCGGAGGATTAAATCTACATGAGATTCTAGGCCACATTCTGTGGGGTCTTGTTGCAGGGGCAGTGTTTTTGAGCGCAAGATATGCAATTGCTACAGGCCTCTTTGCAGTGCTTATTGATTCAGACCATCTAATTGCATTATTACATGTTAACGCACTAGCACGAATGTCCCACTCGTTAGCATTTAGCGCAATTGCAGTTGTAATTCTAATGATATCTTTTGGAAGAAAAGATTACAGGCTTGGTGCGGCAGCATTTGCCGGTGTGCTATCACATCTCTCCTTTGACACATTTGCAGGAGATGACGGCAAGTTCCCGCTCTTTGTGCCGTTTTACAACCACGATATCATATTTCCAAACATAGACTGGATCTACTTTGAGATAGCTGCTGTTGCAGTTGCAGGGATTGTAACCCTGATTTTATCAAGGCAGAAAAAGATAGAAGCAAGCGTCTAAAGATGTTTTTTCAAAATCAAAGTATGCACTAGACTGACAATACGTTTGATTCTAACGAGGACTGTTTATGCTGTCTGCGGTACGAGGCTCTTTGGGTTCTTGTTGAACTTGGATACTACATACTGTATCTTGTCATCGCCTTCTGGCATTGGGTTTGCACATCTGCCACACTTTGGCAGTGTAACTACGGCATCATATTCTATCTCACCTATGAACCTGTCACATTTGGAACAGCGAACTGATTTCATGTCATAAATGTTCATGGCACCATATAGTACAGCACCATTCCTATTAAGAGATCTTGCTATTCCCAAGTCCGGAAACAGAAACAAAACCACTAAAGGCTACCTGTTGTCTACCAAAGCCAATGAAAAGGGGCATATCCAAGACGCAAAAAAAGACTGCAAAGAAGGGTGCTAGAAACAAGTCTAGAAACAATTCAAGCACAAACAGCCAAAAAAACAGTACAGCAAAAAAGCCTGCACCGAAAAAAAACCATGATGTAGACCCCGACAGGCTAGAACTAACAAAAAATGAAATAATAGAGTTCTGCGACAGAGTGCTCAAAAAGTGGCAGCAAGACCCTGCAAAAAATGCAAGAAACATTCCTGCCATGCTTGCAGTAAGGACAAGCGTCTATTTCTCGGACGAGACTTCACTCAAGGCAATCTGGTCTGAGATAATATCTTGGGTATACCAGTTACTGTACCAAAACGCACAAGCCCAGGCAAGAAAGGAAGGCCAAGAGTGGGCACAGGTCTTTTCTAAGATTAAAAATGCATAGACAATAACCATACGAAATATTTTACGACAAAGCCAGATTCACTCAGGTTCAGATTCTTCAATATCATAATTTACCGAGTCTGTCTCTCCCATAGCATGATATTTCTCCAACTTCTCTCCCAGACCATTCAATCTTTCTTGCAATTGGTGTATGGCCACAAAAGGACTCTGCTTTCTACGTTTTTCGCGCTCTGACTTGCTAAATAAAAGATCTAGCTTTTGTCTTTCAAGTTCTGCGGCTACAACTGGCCCCCACCAGTCATTGCCTAGCCCTTCACCCATTGTTTCTGGAGTGACTGTAAGTTTGTAGCTTGTCCCGTATCCACCTCTACCAGAAGATGCAGTCTTTGCTACAACCAATCCACAATTTTTAATATCGGTCAAAATTTCTGCTATTCTTCTCTCTCCAAGCGGTTTGTAATTTTTTACAAATTTTTTATACGCATCAGAAATTTCAGATGTCTTATGCCATTCTTTTCCAGATACAAAAGCAAGTTTTGCAATAGCAAGGCACAAAACCCTAAAATGATAAGATGCATATTCTACGGTGGATTTTACTCGATCAACTGCAAGTTTTTCATGTGCCATGTCAACATGTTTTTTGCTCAACGGTTCCCCTGCTGCTCCTGCAATTTCTGCTGCAACGCGCAGTAGGTCTATTGCACGGCGGGCGTCTCCATATTCTACGGATGAAATTTCGGCAATGTACTCCAGTACAGATGAATCAATAGCAACTGGAAAGGCGCCATTTGACCTTTCCTTTAGTATATCCAAAAGTCTATTTTCAGAATAGGGCTCAAAAAAGATCTCGGCAGAACCAATTCGCGATCTTACTCTGTCATCCAAATCATATTCTGCAAGTCCATTGTTGAGTATGCCAATGATGCAAAGTAGCAGCCCCTTTTTGCGTAAATTTTCCCCTATGGTAACTAACCTGTACAAGAAATTAGAAGGATTTCCCCTCGTGTCATAAAACAAAAAGTCAAGCTCATCCAATACAAGGACAAAACAGTTTCTCGATTCTTTTTTTAGAATGGATTCAATTGTGTTCTCAATTGTTCCAATTGCTTGGTGCATCCCCTGTGCGCTCTTGCTGCTGGGCTGTCCAAGCTCCGATAGTATAGCATTTGCAGCGCCAAAAACAGTCTTGCTTTGTCTCAAGTTAACAAATGCAGAGGACACATCACTGGAAAATTCTTCGCAGATATATCTAGCAATTACTGATTTTCCAGAACCGCTTCTGCCAAACATGGTGATAAAGGGCACAACAAAATTGTTCTTGTATTGCGCTATATATCGCACCAGCTCTTGGATTTGCCTTTCCCTGCCAATAATTTTTGTAGGAAATAAAAATACGTCTAGCGCATTTTTATTTTTAAAAATGGAAGACTCTTTTTCAAGCTGCATGACTATATTGGAAATTTCTGTATTCACAGATATTCACAAAGCAGTATCAAAAAAAACAATTGCGCATAATTTGATCATACAAAATGCCTAAAAACTTTATCGATCAGAATTTTATTTCATTTTTCTTCGTAAGAGATCTAAATTAGATTTGGTTTTTACGTACAATAGATCTGCAAAAAAGATCTCATGTTGTATAACACGAAAAGTTCCACTTGAAACACATATAACTAAAAATTAGATCTGCAAGAGATCTATTCTAATTTCATATCATTGCAGCTAAAATACTACCAAAAAACAAAGTAGCGCAGATCTGCGCTACACTTAAAAAATTAAGTCGTACCTAAAAGATCAACCCAAGCATAGATTTTCAGAATCTCAAATATTTGCGAGACAGATTATATATAACATTACGATCAAAGTCATCCATCTGGCCCTACATCTCAGAGATCAGTAGTTTTCATGACCTTGACATATTTCCTTGCAACTCTTTCAAGTTCTCGATCGTCGGTTACAAGCACAAGATCTAATTTTTCTGCAACTGCAAGATATGACGCATCATAGGCTGTCAACCCTTCTTGTATAGCAAGTTCTTGTACACGTCTTTCCAATCCATTGATATCAACTATTTTCATGCGTTGGATCAAAAGTAGTATAGAATCAAGCAAGGTAGACGCCTGTTCTAGAGTAATCTTTTTTTCACGATATGAGAGCTTCCAGATTACATTTAGTACCTCATAAAGAGTCAAACCTAGAATGTACTGCACATTTAGAATCTTTATCGATTGAGAATTTTTATTTCTTACAACATTTAACAGCGAACTTGTATCAAAGAGCCTATCTTTCATTTCTTGACGATCTTACTGCCTTTACAATCTCATTGCTGCTAACATTTTTCCTCAATATGCTACCTATCTTATCAAGGCTCTTTGAGAGGCTTTCCTCTTCAATTTTTCTTACCTCTTCTTCTATTGCCTTTCTTACAACTCGGCTTATCTTTATGTGATGCATCGCCACTTTCTTTTTCAGCTCCTCTGGTATCTTTGCCGAAACTACGGTAGTCATAGTATTACTTTATCGGTAATACTTAATAAGTATTATTATGACAAAACCTTTAGACAGAAACTTCAATCTTTGTATCTCATATCAGAATTTAGTCCCGGTTTCCTTGAAAATTATTTCGGCATACAGACTTGGTCTTGTAGGTGTGTGATATTTGCGCTAGTGAAGATTGTGTCAATATCAGACTGATCTACAGTATCAATAGGATGCCGATAAAAGAACTAAAAATAGTACAGTTTCCAGAACACCTAACATTATTAAAGGAACCCAAATGAAGATTTCAACGAAGCCCGGTAGTGTAGCGGTCAAGCATAGGGGCCTTTGGAGCCCTTGACCCCAGTTCGAATCTGGGCCGGGCTATTTTTTTGAAATATAGTAAAACCTATTCCAAGAAATTTCATCAGACATAGTTCATGTGCTGCATTGGGTTTGGCATAAAGTGAGGCAATATTGTAATTCCCACCAAGATTGGCACAACAAACAACAGTATTGGAATTGCAGCAAGAATTATGCCAAGAAATAGACAGCTTTTTGCCCTTCTCGGGTCGTCGTCACGAATTGCAAAGTATGCAATTATTCCTCCAAGTACGTTAAACACTATGGGCAGCAAAAACCAAAGGGTGCTTCTTCTTCGAATCTGCATTAATACCTAAGGTACTATAATACAATTTTCACATTTAAACTGATGTCTTAAAGGGCCATTTTTTCTAGTGCCTGCTCAAGTGATCTGTGTATTACATAAATCGGTATGTTGTTGCTTGTGTGCAGTGTTTCTGCATATGGATTGCATGTTGTGTATCCAGTAAATCCAAGGTTCTGGTGATATGTAGCAAGAGCCTCTGCAAAGCAACTCCAGTTTGTCATCTGCTGCGCAAATACATCTCCGCCTTTACCACTTTTGCTTGGTCCTCCAAAAGATATGCTGTCTGGTACGTTTACAGGAGTCTTGTCAGTGTACAGCGTTAGCGTATTTCCAGATATTGTATAGTGAGCAGTCTTGTCAACCCAGTTGTAGTTAGAGTTTATTGCACGTTCAAACTGTATGACAAAATTGCATCCAGTGTTTGACTTGTCAGTAAGTTCTTGCACCAATCCAACATATTTTGCAGTCTGATTGTGTTCGGCCAGGACTCTCATTGTCATGTTGACAACATGTGAAGGAACTGACATGTCTATTGGCTGCAATACACAAACTGTTTGCTGCGATGCATTTGCAGGTATAGGCAGATATGCCGTACCACCAAGCACTAGACATGTTATAGCTAGAATTGTTACAGGAATCCACTTGTTCTGCTCAGACAATTTGTGGTGCCTCCAGTTTTAGGTTGTTCTTTGACAGGTAGAAATCAACTATGACATCAAGCTCGTTTGATACAGTCCTCTTTTCAAGGTCAGACAGCTGTCTGAGTTTCTTAAAGACAGGCTCCTTGAGTGTAGCAGTTGTGAACCCTTTGGCTTTTTTGCCCATATACAGTAAAGTTACTGTATATCCAAATATAAAAATCTACAGTAATTTTACTGTATATTTAATTAAAGGGTTGTGCCTAATGAAGGGTTCATGATATCTGGTCCAATAGGCATCCCCGACAAAATTTCAGTTCCTTTCTGTCTTACATCTGTAGAATTTCTTTTGCTTTATTGACAAAGATTTCTGCTTTATCTACGAGGTTTCTCCCTTGCTTTTCAGATATAGAGCCTGCCCTATCATACATAGATTGGCTTCTTCGCATTCTGGCCTTACCAAAAGCCTGTAAAACCTCACTTGAGAATTTTGCTGAATATACCGCTTCTGCAAAGTACACTACAGATACATGATGCTCTGAGCTCTTTGGTCGGTATCCTTTTGAAAACATCAAGGCTCTCCCTGCTTGCAGCATTGCATTATACGCTGCATTATGTGCCCAACCCCATTCCTGTATGGTCAGCATCTTTTTTGCAGAATCAAGATCATTTTTAGCAATTCCATTTCGTTCTTAACCTGTTCATGATCCGACCTGAATTTTTCAACCAATCCTTTACTTAATAAATCGCTTAAGTTCATCCTCGTCTCCTACAATCATAATTATCGGTGTTTTGGAAATCTCTTTTATCAATGGTATTTTCTTTTCTACTTTTTCCACGAATTCCCTTTCTGTCCACAGTATGAAATTTATTTGTCGTCCTATTCTTCTTTCTGTTTTTGAAATAGATCGTAGAACGTCATCTTCATTTACATCTCCTATTATTAGTATGTCAAGATCGCTTGTTGCTGTTTCAACACCTTTTGCAAATGAGCCGAAAATAAAGGCAAATTTTATTTTTCTAGCATCAAGATCTTGCATTATAGCTTGCCCTATGCTTTCAGTCTTCAAGAAAATTCTTTTCAGATCTTCCACTATCGAAGATTTCACTTGTAACTTGTAGATGACCATGTTTCCTTTTTTTCTACTTTCAAGAAGACCAAGTGATTCTAGGTTTCTAAGTTCTTTTTGTACATATATTGGAGTGACCTCTAAAATTCTTGCCAGCTCACGTATATGATACTCCCTTCCAGGATTAAGCAAAAATTCTTCAAGTATACTTACTCTGGTAGTTGAAGTGAAAAGCCTCTCTAACATGTATACTAAACATATACAATTGTATATAAATAGTTTACATCTTAATATTAAGAAATTGTCTCGATGCGATGGTTAATTGAACATCAATTAGGCAAAATCTATCAAAGTAAGCTTAAATGAAGATATACGGTAAAGTTACCGTATGGCAAGAAAAGACTGGGTTAGTGCAAACATCCCTGTTGGCCTGGCAGAAAGGCTGGATGAGTTTCTCAAGACCCAAGACTCGTACAAGATGGGCTATACAAGCAGAAACCAGATAATTGTGGATATTGTAAAAGACTTTTTGACCAAGTACGATTCCAAAACTGAAAAGCGCAAGTCAAAAAACTGACGCTATATGCGACCGATGATTTTTGTGGTAAAGCCATCATGTGAGAGTTCAATCTTGTGTATTACAAGAGTGCCGGCAATACATCGTATAAGATAGTCTCCAGTTGTAACCAAGTCCATCTTGGAATCATCAAGTATGTTTTCTTTTGGGATGTGGTGCTCGTCCAAAAGTTTCATGACATGTTTTTTTACAACTTGCTCTGAAACGCAGTTTTGAGAAAGGAACACCTTCCTTGATACATCAAACAACCCGTAAAGGCTGGGCAATCTTACGGTATTAATAGTTCAGTTGTATCTTTCGATAAAGCTTGAAAAAATATATAGTTTAGATCTCAAGTTTTGAGAGCAACTTTGTAGCGATGCCAAATAGTACCACTGCTGCCACAACAAGGACAATCATCTCGTAGCCAACTGTACTAGTAAAGTTCCCAAATATTCCAGCCCGCACCACATCCACAAGATATGTCAAGGGATTGAGATAAAACGCAGTCCCAAGAATGGGCGGAGCCCCTTGAGCAGGATAAAAAGCCGTGCTTACAAAGGCAAAAAACAGGAATACAGTATTTATGATTACATTAAACCCCTCGCTTGACTTGAGCCTGGTTGATATGATTGACGCAATAGAGCCAAACAAAATTGCGCCAGTGATTGATGCAAAGACAACAAGCGGCACGGTTAGCAGATTAAATTCCACAGACTTGAAAAATAATGGATACCCAATTGCAGTTATCAATCCAGCAGAGAAGAGCCCTATGATTCCTATGGTATACACGTTTGAGAGGATGTATTGTGCGCGGGTAAAGGGCCCAACAAGTATCTGCTCAAACATTCCATGTCTTCTGTCATTCCATATAATTATGCCAGAGATTAGCGTGCTGTTCATTATGTTAAATCCAATCATACCTGATGCAATAAACGCAGGATAGTCCAGGTTCTTTTGTCCAAATGGAACGTTATGTATCAATGCAGTATATGCAAACCCCGCAACAAAGATGTAGATTACAGGGAATATTACTTGCCATATCACAAACCCCATGTTAAGCGAGATGGTAAGGTTCCTGTTTACTAGACGAAATATTGGATGCACTAGTTTTTCGCTCCAATGTTATTGTCAGAATTTTTCACTACAGTCAAAAATATTTCTTCAAGACTTGTCGGAACAACGCTTAGGTCTTCCACTGGGATACTGTTAGAGTTTAGCACCTGGAGTATCTTGACTAGCACTTGCTCCGAGTCATCAGAGTGTATAGTTATTACAGTTCCCTCGTCGTGTGATATATTGTAGTTTCCAACTCCCTGCAGTATCGATGAAATGTTTTCCACATTTCCTATGCGAATCTTGATGGTCTTTTCCCGCCCAAACTTATTTTTGAGCTCTTCCGGAGTATCAACTGCAATTATTTTTCCATGGTTTATGATTGCAATTTCATCGCAGAGATATTCTGCCTCTTCAAGTATGTGAGTTGTAAAAAATATTGTAAGGCCGTCTCTTACTTTTCCCTTGATATAATCAAGCAGTCCCCTTCGTGCAGATGGGTCAAGGCCGACAGTTGGCTCGTCCAAAAACAACAAGTCCATCTCGTGCATGAATTCACGTGCAACCTGAACACGTCTCCTCTGACCGATAGAGATGTCGTCGTTTTTCTTCTTTCGTATATCCTTAAGATCAAATGCAGAAAGCAACTCTTCCACTTTATTGCGCCGGGTCTTTGGGTCCACATCCCACATCATGCCATATTTTTCAAGCGACTTTTCCACAGTAAGGTTTGGCTCGTAGCTTGGCTGCTGCAGCACAACACCAATCTTTTTTCGCACCTCAAGTGGGTCGCGTGATGCATCAATTCCAAGTATGTTTATCGTGCCTGCGCTTGTGGGAATAAGCGTAGTTAACAGCTTGATTGTAGTTGTCTTTCCTGCTCCGTTTGGCCCCAAAAAGCCAAAAATTTTACCAGGCTTGACCAAAAGATCGATACGGTCTACAGCAACTAGATTTCCGTAGGATTTTGAAAGAGATCTTGCCTCTATGCAGTACATCTATGAGTGATTTTCTCAGTTCTCTTTATCTGTGTACTGAAGTTTGAAAAATTTTTCAAAAATTGCCTTGATCGCATTTGCTCGATAATTCTTATTAAGATATGATTCCAACTGTTTTTGATTTGTCCGAATTTGATTCATTGATAAATAAACTTCTTGAGCAAAAGCCAGAGCTCTCAAGAAAAGATATCGAAGATCTTATCCAAAAAAAGAAGGAAAAGATTGGTGCAGGATACCTAACAGACCAGGGCGCTCTTTTTCTTATTGCATCTGACCTTGGAGTCTCGCTAAGCGAGCCGCTCAAGGTAGAGATGAGCCTCAAGGACATCTATGTTGGTGCAAAGGAGATTACGCTTGAGACAAGGGTGATGAACGTCTATCCCGCAAGACAGTTCTCAAGAAAGGACGGCTCCCAGTTTATGTTACGTAATATGACAGTCTATGACGGAGACCAGAGGGCCAAGGTAAAGCTCTGGGACGAAAAGGCAAACCTCCCTGGCATTGAAAACCTCAAGCCAGGCGATCTTGTAAAGATAATCAAGGCATATGTAAAATCAGACCTCAAGGGAAACCCAATAATCAATGTCGGCTCGGGTTCAAGTGTAGAGCCAAATCTAACTGAAAGCAAGATACCAAGCCTTGATGACATAACAGATGATGTATCAAACGTAAAGGAGAACCAACAAAACTTGGTTGTATCCGGAATCTTGGATGGAAACATCCGAACTACAGAGTTTACAAATTTCAAAGGAGAGCAGAGCAAGGCATTGCAGCTAAGGCTCAAAGGAAATGACGGTGCCATTATTCGTGCAGTTCTCTGGAACAAGGATGAAAGTTCCATTCCCAAAGTAGTAAACCCCGGCGCAAAGGCAAGGCTGATTGGTGTCAACACAAAGACAGGCCAGATGGGTCTTGAGCTGCATGGAGACGAGGGAACAGTGCTTGAGATAGAGGGAGGAAAAGAGATCACGCCAGTTGTTGCAAGAATTCTTTCTGCAACAAAGACAGATTATGGTAGCAGGCTGCTTGTTGCTGCACTTGAAGATAAAATTGTAAACATTGCAGACGCATC